>JAUSIJ010000045.1 GCA_030647855.1 bacterium
TATCGTGGATCATAAGCTGGCTCTTAACTATACTTGCCGTGATAGTGACAGCCTACATCCTGCCAGGAGTAATGCTCAGCGGATTTGCGGCCGCTTTCGTCACCGCGCTAGTGCTTGGGGTTATTAACACTTTTATAAAACCACTCCTTGTTTTTCTGACGCTGCCTATTACCATTTTGACGCTCGGACTTTTTACCTTCGTCATCAATGCGGTACTCGTGCTCTTGGCAAGCTATGTGGTGCCCGGTTTTGAAGTTAGGAATTTCTGGTGGGCGCTCCTTTTCGCTCTTGTGCTTTCACTTGTGCGCTACGTGCTGCACAAGTTTGCTGTTTAACTCAGCACCATTTTGTGGCTTCAGCTTTAAAAGTCATGTGAATTTCTGCCATAGGGGATAGGCCATGCGCGGATCCTTATGGCAAAATAGGCTGGGTCAGTAGTGAAAGGGGATCCCGTTTCGTATCGGCGTTTTGCCGATCAGCTTAATTATCTCGTCGTTGTTATCGGCAATGACAAAGAGATTCATATCAGTTTTTTCAATGGCGCAATGATTGGTGTATATGTGCCTATAGATGAACTCTTTCATCGGCTCCCAAAAGTCTCGACCGACGGCAAGAATGGGGACTCGAGCCATTTTGCCTGTTTGCACAAGCGTTAATATCTCGAAAAACTCATCGAGAGTTCCATATCCGCCCGGAAAAAAAATATAGGCTTCGGCAGAGAAAGCGAGGCAGAGTTTGCGGCTGAAGAAATAATAGAACGAAGCGTGATCGGTGACATAAGGATTCATCCGCTGGGCTCGGAGGAGATTGATGTTAAGGCCGAGCGACTTGCCACCGGCTTCTTTAGCTCCTCGATTGGCTGCCTCCATGATACCCGGTCCGCCACCTGTAAAAATGGCATACCCGAGCTCTTCTACTATCTTCGCGGCAAGCCCCCGCGCTTGCTTATAGTGTTCGCTGTCTTCCGTGCAGCGCGAAGATCCGAAAAAAGTAACTGAACGCGGGTAATTTTTTAAAAATTCAAACCCATCCGTCAATTCCTTTTGGATGAGCGATATTCTTTTTGTCGCGGCTTCATGCAGCTCTTCCACCGTAAGCGGTTCGGTAACAAGATCGGCAGCGGGAACATTTAGTTTTTCTGCTTCCATTCCCTCATCTTAATCTATATCACAAGAGCTTGCTACGCCGTTTGACAGACGCTTTCTTGTGCTATAATGAAACAATAAATTATTAGACAACGTATGAATAATAGAATCTATCTGGGTCTTGCGATCGCTCTCGCCATCGGAATTGTCGGGTATTTTTTTATTTTTCCGGAGTTCAGCGGTTTTTTTCCTAAGGGAACAGAGTCTATGGATGAACAATCACTACAAAACGAAACGGTCGTTGAGGGGCAAGGTGAAGGCGCAGTAGCCGGTAATACTGTCACTGTTCACTACACGGGAACGCTCGCCGACGGAACCAAATTTGACAGCTCGGTTGATCGAGGTCAGCCGTTCACTTTCGTGCTGGGAGCAGGGCAGGTTATACAAGGTTGGGAGCAGGGTATCGTGGGAATGAAAGTGGGTGAAAAACGCCGTCTTGTTATTCCTCCCCATCTTGGCTATGGCGCGCAAGCAATCGGACCTATCCCTTCGAACTCTACGCTTATCTTTGACGTAGAAATGATCGCCATCCAAAAATAGGGCATTACGGTGCTCGCTTTACGTCGGAAATAGGCTTGTTTCGGACACCTCTTTCGGCCATACTGCTCTATGGCCCCGATTAAATTCTCTGTCGAGAAAAAAATACCCAATCGTCTCGGCCGGGCCGGGATACTCGAGTGTGCTCATGGGACAATACAGACGCCCGCTTTTGTCACGGTAGGAACCAAGGCTACTGTAAAAGCACTAACGCCCGAGCAGGTGAAAGAACTTGGTGCAGAGGTGGTACTTGCCAATACGTACCATCTGTACCTCGAGCCCGGAGATGCCCTCGTCAAGACAGCGGGCGGTCTTCAGCGCTTTATGCATTGGGAAGGTCCTACCATGACCGACTCCGGCGGCTTTCAGGTTTTTTCGCTGGGCGCCGCCTATGGCAAGAGTGTGTCGAAAATTGCCGATGCTCGAGCGATCGGAGCGTCGGATGAAGAGAATCCTCAAAGTGAGCCTGCGGGAAAGCTCGTCAAAATTGATAATGAAGGTGTCACGTTCAAGTCGGTCTTGGACGGCAGCACTCACCGCTTTACACCCGAGCGCTCGGTAGAGATCCAGCACAATATCGGTGCGGACATGATCTTTGCCTTTGATGAGTGCACCTCTCCCAGTGCTCCACTCGAGTATCAAAGAGAAGCCATGGAGCGAACGCACCGATGGGCAAAGCGCAGTCTCGACTATCATGAGAGCAAGGATGCCCGCAAAAGCCAGGCGCTCTTCGGCATCGTCCAAGGTGGGCGATTTGAGGATTTGCGCAAGGAGAGCGCAAAATATCTGGCGTCAATGAATTTCGACGGTTTCGGAATCGGCGGTTCTTTTAATAAGGACGATATGTATGACTCGGTCGAATGGGTGAACGGAATTCTTCCGGAAGATCGACCTCGTCATTTATTGGGCATCGGGGAACCGGCAGATCTCTTGGGAGCAATCGAAAACGGCTGCGATCTCTTTGATTGCGTGGCACCAACTCGAATGGCGCGGAACGGCGCTCTCTATACTCTGCACGGCAAAATCAATATCTCAAACGCCCGCTTTACCGGAGACTTTACAAAAATAGATGAAAAATGTGCTTGCTATACCTGTACCCACTACACCAAGGCGTATCTCTCCCATCTCTTCCGCGCCCGAGAGATGCTTGCCGCCACGCTTGCTTCAATTCATAATCTTTACTTCATAGTCAATATGGTAAAAAAAATACGGAAAAGTGTTTTGGACGGTACTTTTACGGAATTTAGGGAGTCGTTTCTTGCTGCATATCAAACTTGATCCCATTAGAGTTGCACTGTCATTGATATTGCAACCTGTGAATCTTTGCACGGGAGGAGACGGTTCTGGCCGGCTGATTTCCATGTCCGCGCTTGTGCGTGGGTAGCACCGCTTTTTGTTGCCCGGAAGCAATTGATGTGATATAACTTTTTTAGACGTAATTACAGGAGGTCGCAATGATCAAGGAACTCCGGCACCTAATTGAGCGGGTCTACTCCATGCTCGAGGTCGGTGATGCCTCAAAGATAGAGGATTACCTCTGCTCCTGCTACACAGAGCTTGTCTGTAAGGATCTCGTCAAAGCCCTCGAATTCGGCGGGAATATTGAGAAATTCCTTTCGATTGCTCTCGATTGGCTCCTAAAGCGAGTAGGCTATCGCAACATGGCGCTCTGGCTCAAAAATGATGATGGCGAGTATCTTCTGGGGGCATACATGAGGTACACGGTGTCGAGCAATGACCTACCGCTAAACCTCCTCTGCGAATCAATTTTGGCGCGTGCTCGTCCCATTGTCCGCATTTTGGGAAAAGATCTGCCCGAGCCTCTTTCAAAGATTCTGGCTGATTATGAGCTTCTGGCCGCGCCTATTGATTATCACAGCGATACCACGGCCATCATCGTTCTCTTTGACAAGGACGGCTGGGTGAATGAAGAGCGAGCGCACATCCTTGAGTGCTTTTCTCGAACTTTTACCGCTCCGCTCTCAAGGTATCTCAACTATGAGATTCCGGAAGATGATTATCTCAAGGATGGCGAGTCTGGCACTGATTCCCCGCGCAACTCTGCCGACTGGTGGAAGCGGGGAGAAGACCCTCCGTACTGATCGTAAAGCCCTTGCGCAAGCGGGGCTTTTTTTGAAATTGTTAATCTTCAAGTTGCACTGTATAGTATTCGCATGTCGGAATTCGCCCTCAAGTCGGATTTTCAGCCTGCCGGTGATCAGCCGAAGGCTATCAAAGAACTTCTCGATGGTTTGAAAGAGGGGCTCGCGAGACAAACGCTCCTTGGTGTTACCGGATCGGGGAAAACTTTTGCCGTGGCCAATGTCATCGCTTCGATGGGTAAACCGACGCTTGTTATCGCTCACAATAAAACACTTGCCGCGCAGCTTGCCCAAGAGTATCGCGAATTTTTCCCGGAGAACGCGGTCCACTATTTCGTTTCCTACTATGACTACTACCAGCCTGAAGCGTATATTGCGCACTCTGACACGTACATCGAAAAAGAAGCTCAGATTAATGAGGAGATCGAACGGCTGCGACACGCTTCGACCCAAGCGCTCCTAACGAGAAGTGATGTCATTATTGTTGCTTCAGTTTCTTGCATCTACGGCTTGGGAAGTCCGGTTGAGTATGAGCGAGTTAATTTTAAAATAGAGAAAGGTCATTCGATTTCTCGAGCGGATTTTCTGCGGAGGCTCGTTGATCTCCATTTTGAACGTACAAACGCCGATCTCACGCCGGGACAATTTCGGGCCACGGGCTCGACGGTTGAGATAATGCCGGTTAATGAGCGCCTCATATATCAGATCGAGCTCGGCACTACAATTGATTCCATACAAAAAATTGATCCGATTACGCGAGCATTTGTCGGAGAGGTGGAAATATTTTACCTTTTCCCGGCCAAACACTTTATTACAGCCCCAGGTGAACTTGATCGGGCACTGGCCGCTATTGAACACGAGCTCGGAGAGCGACTTAAAGATCTGGCGGCAGAGGGCAAGCCTCTCGAAGCGGAAAGACTCAAGCGTCGTACGCGCTACGACCTCGCCCTTATCCGGGAAATCGGCTATTGTAACGGTATCGAAAATTATTCGAGGCACTTGTCCGGTAAAGGTTCCGGTGAATCGCCCGACACACTGCTTTCCTATTTTCCGCACAAGGCCAATGGAGAAGCGGACTTTCTCACCATCATTGATGAATCACACGTCACCATTCCGCAATTGGGCGGAATGTACGCGGGGGATGCTTCGCGCAAAAAAAATCTTATTGAATACGGCTTTCGCCTGCCCTCGGCGGCCGATAACCGCCCGCTTAAATTCGATGAGTTTAACGAGCGCGTAGGACAAATTATCTATACTTCTGCTACTCCGGCGGACTACGAGCGCACCAAAAGCCAAAAAATTGTCGAACAGGTTATCAGGCCGACCGGTCTTATTGATCCGGAAGTAATCGTGCGTCCCGTAACGGGGGGAGACGGTTATCGAGGACAGGTGAATGATTTTATCGCCGAAGCGGGGAAGGTTATCGCAAACGGCGGAAGGGTTATCGCGACGACACTGACCAAAAAAATGGCGGAAGATTTGAGCGAATTTCTGAAGGAAAAGGGACTCAAAGCGGAATATTTGCACAGCGAAATCAAGACACTTGAACGGATAGGTATTCTCACCGAATTTCGCAAAGGCACTTTCGACTGCATTGTCGGGGTCAATCTTTTGCGTGAAGGACTCGATCTCCCCGAGGTCGAGTTTATCGGTATTCTTGATGCCGATAAGGAGGGATTTCTTCGCTCGGAAACTTCGCTTATCCAAATTATAGGACGGGCGGCGCGTAATGTACTTGGCAGGGTCGTGCTCTACGCAGACCACATGACCGGCTCAATGGAGCGGGCAATTAATGAGACGAATCGCCGCCGCAAGCTCCAGGTGGAGTACAACAAGAAACACGGCATTACGCCGAAGACGATTAAAAAGACGATTCACGATATTACAGAGCAGCTCGAGTCCGAGCACGCGAAAACCGTAAAGACGCTCCTCGAGTTTGACAAGGATAAGTTTGCCAAGAATCCTCAAAAGGTGATTCGAGAGAAAGAGCGCCAGATGAACGCGGCAGTAAAAATTCTTGATTTTGAAACCGCCGCTATCTTGCGCGATGAGATAAAGGAGCTTGTAAAACTGTCATCGGGTTCTTGACTTGCTCTTATAGCCATGCTACGGTTGAATGAGGTTAAGTTCTTCACACAGGAGGTCATA
Source organism: bacterium (assembly GCA_030647855.1). Classification (GTDB taxonomy): domain Bacteria; phylum Patescibacteriota; class Minisyncoccia; order Phycocordibacterales; family JAUSIJ01; genus JAUSIJ01. The sequence continues at coordinate 5,933 of JAUSIJ010000045.1, forward strand.
TGCCGCTCGAACCTGCCAATATGTACGTGGCTATAGGGTTGACTCGGAATCAGGAAGTCCATTTAAGGTGGGTAAAGAGTACTCTTTTCTTCTTTATTCATTCAGGACTTTTTTCCTTTGCAGGTGTTCAACTTAATAGAAGATCTTTCGAAGGATTTCTTTTTGCCACTGCAACTTCCTTCTTGGGGTTATTGCTAGCTGTTCTTTGGTTTCTTATAGCGGAACAGGCACAAAGATGGGTCAAGTACTGGACGTCAAGGATAATCGAGATGGAAGAAGAGAAACCCAAGCCCAGTATAAGAGTTTTTGGTGGTGACGAGTACAATAAGGTTGCTCGATCTAGATGGTCTGCTTATCTGATTCTTAAGATTCTGATAGCCTCACTATTTATCATCTGGGGACTGGTGTTCATGGTTTCAATTTGTTTTCTTTTTTTTCTGAAAGGAGCCTAGCATGAATAAGTACATTAAGAAGATGATTGAATCCGGAGAAATCTGGATTTGGGTGCTTGAGTGTATTGGGATCTGTTCTGGCATTTTTGCTGTTTGGATTATACTGAGCGGCAATTTCTTGGCCAATTCTGTTGCCTTCATATTGTCGCTTGGTGTGTGTCTCAGTGTTATCTCGGGGCACGTTATATATGCCCACGACAAAAGAATAGGCCGCCCATGATCTCAAATCCCGTGAAATTTCACGGGATTTTTTTCTTACCAGGAAATCCCACACGCAAGTGCGGGGGGTCATTAGCTCGACATCGCGACATTCTCAAGAATGTTAGAACGTTTCAACCCAGAGCCTAAGAGGGTCTTTTCTTTTTTGTTGAATTCGATATAGTAAATGCTCATAGTTACCCCCTAGCGCGCGACGCTGGGTGGTTTATTGTTATGACAAAGACAAAAGAAACAAACGAAAACAAGGACAAAATAATCGTAAAAGGCGCGAGGACGCACAATCTCAAAAATATAACCGTCGAGATGCCGCGCAACAAGATGATTGTTTTCACTGGGCTTTCCGGTTCGGGGAAGTCTTCTTTGGCGTTTGATACCATTTTCGCCGAGGGGCAGCGCCGGTATGTCGAGTCACTCTCCGCCTACGCACGTCAGTTTCTAAAGCAGATGCAGAAACCCGATGTTGACGAGATTATCGGTCTTTCACCGGCCATTTCGATAGACCAAAAATCCCGTTCCAATAATCCGCGCTCGAATGTTGCCACGATCACCGAGATCTACGATTACTTGCGCATTCTTTACGCGCGCATCGGAAAACCGCACTGCCTTGTCTGCGGAGCAGAGATAAAAAAACTTTCTAACGAAGAGATCAAGAACTTTGTAATCGAGAAAATCGCCAAATCAGCCGACGATCATAAAATGGTAGAAATTCTCTCGCCAATCGTTCGCGGCCGGAAGGGCGAATACTACCAGCTTCTCTACGACCTGCTGGGCAAGGGTTATTCGGAGGTGCGTGTAGATCGTCAGCGCAAGAAACTGCGAGAACAGATTCTTCTTGATAAAAATAAGCGTCACGACATTGATGCGGTTGTTGACAAGATTCCGGTCGAGCTCTTTCTGAAGGAAAAAAAGGGCGCCGAAGAACGTTTGAGCGAATCGCTTGAGAAGGCGCTTGATGAGGCCGAGGGGTTGGTGAGGATTGTCATAAGTGGAGGCAAGACGGAGCAGGAGTTCGTCATGTCATCAAAGTTCGCCTGTCCGAATGACGGCTTTTCATTTCCGGAAATAGAGCCTCGTCTATTTTCATTCAATTCTCCATACGGCGCCTGTCCTGAGTGCAACGGCCTTGGAACTCTTTTTCTTTTCAGTAATGAGCCATGCACTCGCTGCAAAGGTGCTCGCCTGCGCGAAGAGGCGCTCGCCGTCTATGTGGGCGGCGTCAATATTGTGGCGCTCGTTTCGAAATCTATCGCGGATGTCAAAAAATTCTTTGATGAAGTGGCGCTTTCTCCGAAAGAGCGGAGCATTTCCAAGGTAGTGATCAGAGAGATCGAGGATCGTCTTCAGTTTATGATCAATGTCGGCATCGATTACTTGACGCTCGGCCGCCGGGCTAACACGCTCTCGGGCGGCGAAGCCCAGCGCATCCGCCTCGCCTCACAGCTCGGCTCGGGCTTAGTCGGCGCGCTCTATGTGCTCGATGAGCCGACCATCGGCCTTCACCATCGGGACAATGATCGGCTGATCCGGACTCTCCTTAATCTGCGGGATCTTGGCAACACGATTATCGTGGTTGAACACGATGAGGATACTATTTTTTCCTCTGATTACATTGTTGACATTGGTCCGGGGGCGGGAGTGCACGGAGGGGAAATCGTGGTGGCTGACGATCTAAATAAGCTTCTCACCGCAAAAAAGAATGAATCGGGTTCGCTGACGCTTGAATATTTGCGTGGCGACAAAAGCATCGCGATCCCGAAAAAACGCCGTACGTCAGAGAAGGGCTCGCTCAAGGTACGAGGAGGTAAACTCTTTAACATCAAGAATCTCAATATTGACGTGCCGCGCGGAAAGCTCGTACTCGTAACGGGCGTGTCCGGTTCCGGCAAGTCTACCTTTCTCTATGAAATTCTCCACCGGAACCTTCAGGCCCGCTTCGACCGTCGTTATCGAAGCGCCAATATTTACAACGCTTCAAGCTTTACCGGAAGCGAATATCTGGGGCGCTCTATTCTTATTGATCAGTCGCCGATCGGACGTACGCCGAGGTCAAATCCGGCTACTTATACGGGAGCATTTACCTTTGTCCGAGATCTATTTGCCTCCGAGCCCGAGGCGAGGGTGCGAGGTTGGAAAGCCAACCGTTTTTCCTTCAATGTCAAAGGCGGACGCTGTGAAGCCTGCCAAGGCAACGGCGAGATTGCTGTCGAGATGCACTTTCTGCCGACCGTGTACGTACCGTGCGACATTTGTGGTGGTAAGCGGTTTATGAAAGAGACGCTTGATGTGAAATACAAAGATAAAAATATTTACGATGTGCTTAAGATGACGGTTGAAGAAGCGCTGGCTTTTTTTGAAGATATTCCCGCCATTTCGGACCGCTTGAAAACAATGAATGAAGTGGGACTCGGCTATCTTGAACTCGGCCAGTCCGCCACTACGCTCTCCGGAGGCGAGGCACAAAGAGTAAAAATTTCCTCGGAGCTTTATCGGCCGCATATTCAGAAGACTATTTATCTTTTGGATGAACCGACCATCGGCCTTCACTATGAAGATGTAAAAAAACTTATAGAAATTCTTGAAAAGCTCGTGGAAAAAGGCAATTCGGTCGTGGTTATCGAGCATAATATGGATGTTATCAAGAGCGCCGATTATATTATCGATATCGGCCCCGACGGAGGTGAACGCGGGGGAAAAATCGTGGCCAAAGGCACACCCGAGGAGGTTGCAAATAACGAAAGATCGTACACGGGTCAGTATCTGAAGAGGGTACTAAAGAATAGACGTTAGGCTCTAGGCACTAGGCGCTAGCTATAAAAAAGCCGATACTTGGTCGTATCGGCAGTGTGATGACTACGCATCTTCGCCGAGTAGTGGGGGAATAACACACCTCCCGGGCGGAAGCGGTTTTTTCGGGCTTTTCTCAAATGCAGCCAGGAATTCTTCGGTAGTTTCGATAAGGTTATCGACATCCGACTGGCTTACCGCTTCCGGACTTTTCCTCATTTGCTCACGAAGGTACTGGATTACTGGGTCCGCTATTTCACTTACTGGGCCGATCGCGAGTGCATCGGAGACCTTTCGCGTAAATACTCGACCCTCCCTATTAAGCTGTTTCAGCTTACCAAGTAATGCTCTTGAGAAGCTGTAGGAGAAACCGTTGATAACATCTTGTTCCAAGCGCAGTTCCTGATGCTGGTTCATTCAAGACCTCCAGTGAAAGGTTCTGGCGCAAATATATCACGGAAAAGTGAATAGTCAAGGTCAGTTTTCAGGAATCTCCCGTAAAAAAACCCCGCGCCACAATAGCGCGGGGTCGCTTCCGAAAACCAATCGCCGTTATGTTTCCGGAGCTATGAGCCGAAAAAGAACAAAGTCACGAGCCCTATGAAACTAGCGATGAGCAGGGCACCGAGAGCAATCACAAAAGTCCTGTATCCTCCTTCCGCCTCATCGAATCGTTTCGGTGCAATTTCCCGATTGAATTTTCTGATGTCAAAACCGTGATCTCTTTTGGCCATCTTTGCTGCTCCTGCGGGAACTGGCGAAGGAGAGGGAGAGGGGGATGGTAGTGTTTCCTGTGGCAGTATTTCCCGAGTAATTTCGATTGTCGGTGGTATACCGCTTGCCCCTTCTGTTGGCGGCTCTGTCGGTGTTTTTCCGAATTTTTGAGGTTTTGCCAGAGGCATAAGGACCCTTTCTCTAAGCTCTAAATATGCTACAATGCATCAACTAATGAGTCAAGAAAGTCTTTCCACTTTACAAGGAGAGATAAAAAAACTACCGGACGAGCCGGGAGTCTACTTTTTCCTTAACGAAAACAAAAAAATCGTGTATATCGGCCGAGCCACCTCTCTTCGCGATCGCGTGAGGAGCTACTTCGACAAGGATATTGTAGAAACGAGGGGCGCCCTTATTTTTGACATGATGGGCAAGGCCCAAAGTATTGAATATCAAACTACGGATTCGGTGCTCGAGGCCTTTATTCTTGAAGCGAATCTCATAAGAAAGCATCAGCCGTACTACAACAGCAGGGAAAAGGACGATAAAAGCTATAACTATGTCATCGTTATCAAAGAAGACTTTCCACGGATAATTCTTGTGCGGGGAAAAACGCTCGGCCAGGAAGTGCCTTTCGGTAAAATAAAATATGCCTTCGGTCCGTTTCCGCAAGGGCTTATGCTCAAGGTTGCTCTAAAAATCTTGCGCAAAATCTTTCCTTTTCGTGATCGCTGTGTTCCGTTCGGGGAAATCAAGAGCAAACGCGACATCAAACCGTGTTTTAACGCCCAAATCGGCCTCTGTCCCGGCGTATGTAGCGGTGCCATCTCAAAACAAGACTACGCCAAAACGGTCCAAAACATCAGACTTTTTTTCGAGGGAAAGAAAGCAACTTTAATTCGAAAACTCGAGCGTGAGATGAAAGGTTTCGCCAAACGTCAGGAATTTGAAAAAGCGGATCGTGTTAAGCGAACGATTTTCGCATTGACCCACATTCAGGACGTCGCTCTTATAAAAAAGGACAAAATGGCGACGGGCGAGAGTGCCTATCGGATCGAGGCGTACGATGTTGCCCATACTAGCGGGAAGAGCATGGTCGGCGTCATGGTAGCCGTGGTAGATGGAGAGATAAGCAAGGAACACTATCGGACGTTTCAAATCCGAACAGTGCCGGGGAGCAATGATACGGCGGCGCTCCGCGAAGTACTCGAACGGCGGTTTAATCATAGCGAATGGCAGTTCCCGGATCTTATTGCGGTTGATGGCGGCACGGCGCAAGTCAATGTGGCGCGTTCGGTATTGCGCGAGCGGCACCTGGATATTCCTGTTGTGGGCGTCGTAAAGAACGAACGACACAAGGCCGAGTACCTTATCGGCGATTACGCGCTGACAGGAAAATATCAAAAG
>JAUSIJ010000021.1 GCA_030647855.1 bacterium
TATACATTGGTTACACCAATAATTTAAAGAAGCGATTCACCGAACATAATCAAGTAAACGTACGGTCGACGAAAGCCCGAGGGCCGTTTACCTTAGTGTATTATGAAGCATACCGTGCAGAAGGCGATGCTAGAAATAGAGAATCGGCACTAAAGCTTCGAGGACAAGCGAGAAAACACTTGTTCTCTAGATTGGGTCTAAGCCTTCTGCGTAATCAAAGTTAGTGTGCGGGTGTATAATTGAGCTATCAACCGATATTTATGAAAAGCGGTTATTGCGCGTTGTACATATGAAGGTGCTCATGTTTGGCTGGGAGTTCCCGCCACACAACAGCGGAGGGCTGGGAGTCGCCTGCCGGGGGCTCGTGCGCTCACTTTCTAGGCTTGGCGTAGAGGTAACCTTCGTCTTGCCAAAAAAAGTGGCCGTGACTTTTAAGGAGTGCAAGCTGCTATTCGCCGAGGGAGCGCCGGTTGGCGTATGGTCTGTCGAAAGCGGCATAGAACCATACCGGACTTCGGTCGGAAGCGAAGAGGGTCTGCTCTACGGCAGGTCGCTTCTCGAGGAGGTCCATGCATACGGCAGAGCGGCGCGGGCGATCGCGCGTCGAGAAGAATTCGATGTCATTCATGCCCACGACTGGCTCTCTTTTAAAGCGGGCATGGAAGTCAGAGCTGTAAAAAACAGACCGCTTGTGGTGCACGTCCACGCCACGGAGTTTGACCGAAGCGGCGGCATCAATCCGAACGGCGAAGTGTATAAGATCGAACAGGAGGGTTTTACGGCGGCCGATCTCATTGTGACGGTGTCCGAGTATACCAAGCAGGTTATTATCTCTCACTACCAAGTTGATCCGAACAAAATTGTGGTGGCGCACAACGGCATCGACCGGGAGGATTATGATCTCTCACCGGGGACCAGCGAGCTCCATGAACTAAAAAAGCGCGGTAATAAAATTGTTTTGTTTCTCGGCCGCATCACCCTTCAAAAAGGACCCGACTATTTTTTGAAAATGGCCAAAAAAATTCTTGATTTTATACCCAACGTTTTTTTTGTGATCGCCGGCAGCGGGGATATGGAGCCGCAAATAATTCGCCAGGCTATAGCTCTTGGCATCGCCGATAGACTTCTTTTTGCCGGCTTCCTTCGCGGAGAGGAGCTTGCGGAGGTCTATCGCGCGTCCGATATCTATGTCATGCCGTCGGTCTCGGAACCGTTCGGGCTGACCTCGCTTGAAGCCTTATTGCACGGCACGCCGGCACTTATTTCCAAACAATCGGGAGCGAGCGAAGTACTCGGTCACGTGCTCAAGGTTGATTTTTGGGATATCGACGAAGCGGCCAATAAGATAGTGACGTTACTTAGGGAAAAACCGCTTGCCCGCTGCCTGAAAGTGCACGGCCAAAGCGAAGTAACTGCTCATAGCTGGGCTGAAACTGCCAAAAAGTGCGCCGGTTATTATGAGCAGTTGCTCGGCTTAAGGGCGCTCCAAACCATATGACCGCGGTGTGTTTTTATTTCCAAGTTCATCAGCCTCTGCGCGTTCGGCGCTACCGAATTTTTGATATCGGCAAAGAGCACGATTATTTTGAGCACCGCGGGGCTGATAATCTCAACAATAGAAAAGTCCTTGAAAAGGTTTCGAACAAGTGCTATTTGCCGGCCAATAAGGTCATCGAAGAGCTGCTCAAGAAACATCCGAATTTCAAGGTGAGCTTTTCATTTTCCGGAGTGTTGCTCGAACAGCTTGAGCGAGACCAGCCGGACGTACTCGCCTCTTTCAAGCGGCTCGTCGATACGGGAAAAGTTGAGGTGCTCGGCGAAACGTATTACCACTCGCTTGCCGCGCTCTACTCGGATAAAGAATTCGAAGCGCAGGTGCGACTTCACAGCGTGCTTGTCAAGCGATTATTTTCCTTTAAGCCGAAAGTTTTTCGCAATACCGAACTCATTTACCACAACCATATCGCGGATCTAGTGGCCAAACTCGGCTTCAAAGGAATCCTCGCTGAAGGTGCCGATCGGATCTTAGGATTTCGCAGTCCGGATTTCGTCTATCAAGCGCACCGGACGCCAATAAAAATGCTTCTTAAAAATTATCGGCTTTCGGATGATATCGCCTTCAGATTCAGTTCTCGCGAGTGGAGCGAATTTCCTCTGACTGCTTCGAAGTTCGCTTCGTGGATCTCTGCTCGCAACGGCGCGGCGGACGTCATCAACCTCTTCATGGATTACGAGACCTTCGGCGAGCATCAGTGGGAAGATACAGGCATCTTTGAATTTCTCAAGGCGCTGCCCGAGGAGGTAGAGCGGCACCCCGATAACAGATTTGTCACTCCGAGCGAGGCCTTTGATAATTTTCCGGCCCGAGAAACGCTCGATGTGCCGTACTATGTCTCCTGGGCGGATATCGAGCGTGATCTTTCCGCGTGGCGTTCAAACGAGATGCAGTACGAGGCTCTGAAAAGAATCTACGACCTCGAAAAACCGATTCTCGCGAGCGGCGAAGGGAAACTCCTCGATGATTGGCGCAAACTCCAAACTTCGGACCATTTCTACTACATGTGCACCAAGTGGTTTGCTGACGGGGACGTCCATAAGTATTTCAATCCGTATGAATCGCCCTACGACGCTTTTATTGCTTACATAAACGCCGTAAATGACTTACAATTAAGGGTACAAGAAGGGAAACGCGCCAAGCGATGGCCTGCGACTATTTCGAATGAGTACCATTAAAAAAAGGAAAATAATTTTGGTCCGCAAAAGATCGCCTCGCGAGCGTCACCGGGGAGTTTCGGCGCCTGATGGTCAGCGCTTTTGGGTACATCACGGGCCGATAGTAGCAAATCTCAAGGAACTCCTGGAAGCACTCCACCGCATGAGCGAAGAGCAGTTTGAGCACCACACCTCGCGGGAGGTTAATGATTTTGCCGTTTGGGCAAGCGACGTTCTCGGCGAGCGAGCTTTAGCCAAGAAGATGATCAAAATGAAATCAAGAGTTGACCTTATTAAGCTTATTGAGGTCTATATCGCATAAGCATGGCGCGCTCACTGGTCCTTGGCAATGGTAATGTGCTCCTCTGCTTCGACAAATTCGGGCAGGTACGAGATTTTTATTTTCCCTACGTGGGGCTTGAAAATCATGTGGGCAAGGAGAATGTTCATAAAATCGGGGTTTTTGCGGATGGCGCCATGCTTTGGCTTGATAACGGCGAATGGAAGGTAACGGTCGACTACGAGGACGAGACGCTCGCGTCGAATATTCGAGCCATACACGCAGGGGCCATGCTCAATATCGCCTTTACCGACATCGTTTACAACGAAACGAATATCTTTTTAAGAAAAATAAAAATAACGAACGGCGCTTCTCACGAGCGGACGATCAAACTTTTTTTTAATCAACAGCTCGAGATCTCAGAAACGAACTCAGCCAACACGGCCTACTACAATCCTGACATAGAATCGATAATCCACTACAAGCGCCGGAGAGTTTTTCTTGTCGGGGGCAGTGCTCTCGGGAAGGCATTTGACGAGTACAGCACGGGTTTATTTAAGACAGAAGGGAAGGACGGCACATGGCGCGACGCGGAGAATGGAACTCTTTCAAAAAACGCGGTTGAACATGGTTCGGTTGATTCAACGATCGGTTTTACCATTGCCCTCGCGGCCGGCGAAAGCCAGGAGCTCTATTATTGGGTCATCGTCGGCGAAACTTTCCGCGAGGTGAAACGCCTGCGGGCGGAACTGCTCGAGAAGGGACCGGAACACCTCTTAACGAGCACCACCAATTTTTGGCACACTTGGGTTAATACCTCGACTTTTAATTTAGGGCCGCTTGGTCCCAGACTCGTCTCACTTTTCAAGCGATCGCTCCTCATTATCCGCACTCACGCCGATAATCGTGGTGCTATTATCGCGTCCGGTGACTCCGGCGCTTACCAATTTGGCGGACGCGATACCTATAGTTACACGTGGTCGCGTGATGGCTCCTTTACGGCGCTTGCCCTCGATGAGGCTGGCTACCATGACATCACCAAAAGATTTTTTCTTTTTTTTAAGGACGTTTTGACCGATGAGGGCTATCTTCTCCACAAGTACCACTCCGACCGGTCGCTTGGTAGCTCGTGGCATCCGTGGATTCGCAATGGCAAGCGACAGATCGCTTTTCAAGAGGATGAAACGGCGCTCGTCCTGATCGCCCTCTGGCATTACTATGAAAAAACCCACGATCTCGAATTTATCGAAGAGCTTTACAACCCATTCATTAAAAAAGCGGCTGAATTTCTAGCGAGCTACCGTGAGAAAAATACCGGTCTGCCGAATGAGAGCTATGATCTATGGGAAGAAAAATATGGCATAACCACCTTTACCACAGCGGCAGTCTTCGGCGCGCTTGAAGCGGCCGCTCGTTTTGCCGTTCTTTTGGGCAAGGAAGAAGAGAGGAAACTCTATAGCGGAGAGGCGGTAAAAATTCGCCAGGCGCTCATGAAGTATCTCTATAACGAGGATCAAGGCCATTTTCGGAAACTGGCAGTCATAGCTTCAAACGGGCTTGAATTTGACGAAACGATCGACGTGAGCAGTTTCTTCGGACTCTATAAGTTCGGTGTGCTCTCACTTGATGACCCACTCCTCGCTCGCGTGGCCACAATTACAAAAAAAGAACTGACGCTCGCGACGACTGTCGGTGGCGTGGCACGTTATAAGGGAGACAAATACTATGAAACGAGTAGCGAGCTTCCCGGTAACCCATGGTTTGTCACTACCCTCTGGATGCTCCAGTATGACATAGCCTCGGCCAAGGACGCAGTAGCTCTCGAGAAAATTTTCGCCGCCCTTACGACGGTTGGCGGCTACGCGCTCCAGTCGGGCGTTCTTTCAGAGCAACTCCATCCTTTTTCGGGCCAACAAATCTCTGTCGCTCCGCTGACGTGGAGCCATGCCGAATTCGTCAACACCGTCATCCACTATCTTCGAAAGTTTGAAGAGTTAAACAAACGATAATGCACCATGTGGGCGAGACATTCCTGAAAGATGCCGAGTTCACTACTTCGCAAAAAAAGGGAAGTGGACTCTGGTATGCAGAGCTTGAAACCCGCCTTTTCGAATTAGCGAGTAGTTCAGAGCATGGTTTGACCGAGGAGATCGCCATGATTCGGCTACAAGAGCACGGACCAAACGCGCTGCCCGCTCCCCGCAGGGACGGGCCGTTTGTCGTTTTTTTTCGGCAGTTTGAGAGTCCCCTTATTTATTTATTGCTTATCGCTGGCGCCATTGTCGCGGCTATGGGCCAGTCTCTCGATGCCCTGACCATCTTCGGCGTTCTATTGTTCAACGCGCTGGTCGGCGCTTTTCAGGAGGGCAAAGCGCAGCGAACGCTCGATACTTTGCGCACGTTTACCAAAACCGAAGCGCGAGTTATGCGGGGAGGAAAGGAGCTGCTTGTTTCCGATGAAATGGTGGTGCCGGGCGATGTCCTCGCGCTCGGCGAGGGCGACAAGATATCGGCCGACGCCCGAATATTCGATGCTCACAATTTAAAAGTGGATGAGTCGACCCTTACCGGCGAGTCGTTGCCGATTGTCAAGAATGACCTGACGCTTGAGGCGCGGCCGCTCATGATTGGCGATCAGACCAACATGGTTTTTAAAGGTACTTTCGTGGTTTCGGGCAATGCTAAAGCGCTTGTTGTGGCGACGGGAAAAAACACCGAGATTGGGCGGATCGGCACGGCTCTGGCCATGATCACCGAAAAAATGCCGCTCAAGGAAGACATTAAAAGCCTCTCGCGCTATATCACTGTGGCGGTGGTTATTATTTCGGCTTTCATTTTCGGTGCCGGTCTTTTAA
>JAUSIJ010000033.1 GCA_030647855.1 bacterium
AAAACTTCACGCCGCACGAGCAGGGCTGGCTGCGCAACTGCTGCCCCATTTCTAATCGTGCTGCCAGCAGCTGTTGGGTGAAAATCATCATGTCAATCTGGTTCTGGAATCGGGCTGGGATGGTGATGCCGGCTTCGCTGCGAGTCTGCACCAGGATCGTGAACGCGACTGCGCACGCGGATTTACCCACAACGGCCCACAGCGTGCCGATCTACAGATTGCCCTGAACGCGCAGGTGAGCAGGGTTGGCGCGTCCCACGGTCAATGTAAGATGCTGGTGATTGCTCTGCGTTTGGCACAAATCCGCTATTTACTCGAATCCAGAAATCGAAACTGCTGTCTGCTGATAGACGATTTAGCGGCCGAGCTCGATTCTGAGCATCGTGCCCGCCTAACTGGCTTTCTGGCCAGCCTGCCGATCCAGGTGTTTGTTACTGCCACGGAATCGTCGTTAATCGACCGTGAATCCTGGTCGAGCCATAAAACGTTTCACGTGGAACACGGGACCATATCAAACTAGAGAATGCCCCGGATTTACCGCGCAGCAAGGCATGGAAAATGTTAAAATCCAAAAACTTATATGTAGTCAGGAGCGCGTGATGGAGAAGAAAACTGCCTATGATTCCAACAGCATTCAGGTCCTGAAGGGCCTGGACGCGGTTCGAAAGCGTCCCGGCATGTATATCGGGACGACGGGACCTGAAGGGCTTCACCACCTCATCTGGGAAATCTTTGATAACGCTCGCGATGAGGCTATGGCAGGGCAGTCGGATGACATCGAAGTAGCGCTCCTTCCGGGGAATAAGGTTCGAGTCGTCGACAATGGGCGCGGCATTCCGGTTGATATTCATAAGCAAACCAAAGTTTCGGCCCTTGAAACGATTATGACCACACTCCATGCCGGAGGCAAGTTCGGCGGGGAAGGATACAAAGTATCGGGCGGTCTCCACGGTGTCGGCGCTTCGGTCGTTAACGCACTTTCAATTTTTACCAAAGCCGTCGTCCATCGTGATGGCGGAGAATATGTGCAGGAGTACAAACAGGGGAAAAAGAAGGCGAGCGTTAAAAAAGTAGGTTCATCGAAATTACGGGGAACCATTATTACCTTTGAACCGGACCCTGAAATTTTTAAAGAAATTGCATTCGATTGGAACAAGGTCACGCTCCACCTGCGCCAGCAAGCATATCTCGTCAAAGGACTGCGCATTACTGTTCTCGATGCTCGGAACATACCAGATATTAAAGATGAAGATGTTTTCTATATTCGCGAGCTTGGTCTCGAGATTCCCGCCATGGCCTTCTATTTTGAGGGTGGACTTCGCTCTCTAGTGAAGTTTTACAACCAATTCCAGAAAACCATACACAAAAATATCTTTTATATTGAAAAGAAAACGAATGAGGACGAATCTGTGGAAGTGTCGCTCCAGTACGTTGATGATATCAGTTCGAGAATTCTTGCTTTTGCCAACAATACCTATAACGCCGAGGGAGGAACCCACATTACCGGATTCAAGACATCGCTCACCCGAACGCTCAATAGTTACGCGCGAAAAAGCGGCCAGCTCAAGGAGAATGAGGATAACTTTACCGGTGAGGACGTCCTCGAGGGCATAACGGCGGTTATCTCGATAAAGCTTCGGGAGGTCCAATTCGAGGGACAAACCAAGGGGAAACTCGGCAGTGTGGAAGCGCGAGGTATGGTGGAGACGGTGTTTGGGGAAACCTTTGAAGCTTTTCTCGAGGAGAACCCGGAAGACGCGCGGGCGATCGTGAACAAAGTTATTCTGGCGCTCAAAGCCCGTAAGGCGGCCAAGGCCGCCAAAGACTCGGTTCTCCGCAAAGGTGCCCTCGAGGGACTCGCCCTCCCCGGGAAGCTCGCTGATTGTCAGAGCCGCGACGCATCGGAGTCGGAGCTTTTCATTGTTGAGGGAGACTCCGCTGGCGGCTCATCGAAGCAGGGGCGTGATCGCCGCACCCAAGCTATCCTTCCGCTCAAAGGAAAAATTTTGAATGTAGAACGAGCGCGACTCGATAAGATGCTTGCCTCCGTCGAGATCAAGGCGCTTGTGATAGCGCTTGGCACCGCCATCGGCGACGTTTTTGATATTGGGAAACTGCGCTATCACAAAGTAATAATCGCGACCGATGCTGATGTTGACGGAGCGCATATCCGGACGCTTCTCCTCACCCTGTTCTACAGACACTTCAAGCCGGTTGTGGAGGGGGGCTTTGTCTACATTGCCCAGCCGCCGCTCTACAAGATAAAACGAGGCAAAGAAATAACCTACGCCTATACCGAGGATGAAAAACGCAAGATACTTGGGAAAGATGCCGACAAGCTTGAGGAAGTACAGCCTGAAGAAGGTGGGGAAGAGGAGGCCGCGGCAGTGGAGGAGGGAGCAGAAGCGCCGAAGGCCAAGGTGGCCAAAATAAGCATCCAGCGATACAAGGGTCTTGGTGAGATGAACCCTGAAGAGCTTTGGGAGACCACCATGGATCCTGAACGACGAGTCTTGAAGCAGGTTACGATCGACGATGCCTTAGAGGCTGACAAAGTCTTCGATATTTTGATGGGCACCGATGTTCCCTCACGTAAAACTTTCATTCAGTCGAACGCCCAGAAGGCAACCATCGATATCTAGTATGTATCTAGCGCAATTTCTTACTGTGGCTCTTGTACATTTCCTCGCGGTAGCGAGCCCTGGGCCTGATTTTGCCATGGTGACGCGAAACAGCCTCGTCTATTCTCGCAAGGTGGCGGTGTACACCTCGCTTGGCATCGCCCTCGGTATTATGGTGCATGTTGCTTATTCGCTTCTTGGTATCGGTTTCATAATTTCAAAATCAATTATACTTTTCAATGTAATAAAATATTTGGGCGCTGCTTATCTTATTTATATCGGCTATAAATCGCTCAGGGCAAAACCGAAAGGGATGCTCGAAGGAAACACATCTGCCGGCCCGGACAAGCCAATGAAGCCTCTCTCCGCCGTGTGGATCGGTTTTCTGACGAATGTACTCAATCCAAAAGCCACGCTCTTCTTTTTGGCGCTCTTTACTCAAGTGATAAATTCGTCAACGCCAAAATCAATTCAATTGCTCTACGGAATCGAAATGATGATTGCGACTTTCATGTGGTTTAGTCTTGTTTCGATTTTTTTCTCTAATCAGCTTATAAAATCAAGGATTACTCGATTTCAGCATTATATTGAACGATTGACCGGAGCGGTTCTCATTGCCCTAGGCATCAAAGTGGCACTTTCTACCAAATAAAGAAAAACGCCCCGTGAGCGGCGTTGTTGAAGTTGGCTCACGGAGCGATCAAACTACTCCCGCACCTCCGACTTTTTTCTCGAGCCGGCGGATTTTTCTCTCAAGAAGCTTATAGTCTCTCGCGAGTGAAGTCAGCTCACTGCCAGACACATTCGAAAATTGCTCTACTCTCATAAGTGCCCGGCGTTCCTCGATGGTGAACTCCTGGAGCATGACATGCTGGAGTTTGTGCCGGATGAACCGCCGGCGTTCGCGTTCTTTCAAGTCCTTGCCTGTCTCTTGCCATCCTTTCGGTCGCGGCTTCATCGCTTCTCCTTCTCATCTTGCAAGATTTTACCGTGCTACAAGGAATATTAGATGAAGCCGCGTATTCTGTAGGCACGCGCCCGTCTATGTTAGAAGGCGACTATTGTAGTACTTAGTGAGTTGTTTCCCTCGTCGATCTCGGCTACCGCATTGTCCGGATCAACGACAATGCTGACCGTATTATTGCCTTGATTTTTTACGCGGTCAAAGGTGAGGGTAAAATCAATTTTTTGCGAAGGGGCGAGCGTGATGAACGTGCGGGAATCGTACGTACTGTCGTTTGGTGAAGTGGGCAGGGTAGCCTTGAATCTCCACGCGCCGGTTTCTTTGTCGCCATTATTCATGACTTCGAATTTCACGGCGATCTTGTCGTTTAAGGTTACGACGCTTGTTTCCCTGAAGGCGCCGCTTAATTCGATGACGCCCCGAGCGGTGATGCGCACGGCGAGGTCCGCTTTGCCTATGTAGGAAGACATGGGCAGCGTAACTTGAGCAAGGTTGTCCGCTTCGCTCTGCTCATTGATAGAATTTTGGGGATCGATGGTGATTACGACATTGTGAGAGGCGGCGGAAGGAATGCCTTCAAAAACGAGGGTATACTCGGTCGCGTTTCCCGGGGCGAGTGACCCCCTCGTAGGGGATTCGTAAACGGAATTAGTGTAGGTCGGCAGGTTGCCTCTGAAGTTCCACGTGCCGCTTGCCTCTCCGCCGTTATTCTCGACAGTGAAGCGGATGCCGATTCGGTCGCGGGTGCTGAAGATGGTGGCCGGTGAAAAGGAACCGGTGTATTTATCAATGATGCCCGCTTGGACGTTAGCAATTCTAAGATTGACCTTGCCCGGGTTATAGGGCACGGGGGTGGACGGCTCGGAAGTCTCTCTCGGTGTTTGCGGCGTGGGGTTAGGCGGAGTCGAGGTAGCAGGAGTGTTGGTGACCACGGGGGTGGTGGTCGTTGCGCCGGTGATGCTCACGGTAGCTTGGCTTTTGATTTCGGTACCGCTTTCGCTCGTGAAATCAATATAAATCGGAATAGTGATGGCCTGAGCATTTTCGAGGAGAGGAACGATGCGTACTTGCTCTTTGCCGCCGCTCTTTTCCAGATCGAATTTAAATGATGCACTGCAGGGAATAAGCTCCGTACCTTCGCTCGTCACGTATTCGAAGGTGAGATTCCCTTCACAAGGGTAGGTCAGAGTGTAAAAACCGCTCTCTTTCTTTGCTTTATGATCGACTGAGAGCGTCAGCGCTTCGCCTGATGCAACTGTCGTCTCCTCTGCGGAGACGATGAGGCTCTCCTTGCGGGAAAAAATGTCGCCGAGGTTCCCCGAACGGATAGCGGCAATGATCCGAGGTGAATAGATAATGACAAGCAGTGCCCCGACAAAGAGGAGAGTAATAGTAATCGCCACGAGTGAGGCTTTGAAAGCTGAATGCTTAACCTCGTTCTCTGTCTCTCTAATTTCTCTTTGCCCTTCTGCTCCGCCCCTCGTTTCCGGAGTCCGAGGCTCTGGAGCCCACTTCTCCGGTTCGTGATTAAACTCATTGTGCTGATCAAACGGTTTCTTGTTGTTTTCCTCTGGCATAAAGCTCTTGTTATAGTATGGTTAAAACAATAACGGACTGTTCTAATGATGTCAAGCGCTTCAATCGGTTGTCCCAACTTCCGCTTGACTAAAAAGCTATCATAGTGTATAATATAGTTACGGCTTATTTCAAGGGTATTTATGAAGAAACAGCTTTTTTCTATTAAATTTTTGATCCATTTGATTGCTACGTATAAAACGGTTTTTGCCGTAACTTTTTTGGTTACTTTTTCTCTTTCCTTTGTGGGTTTGTATCTAGTCGGGGCTGTACCATCTGAATTTGTCGTTCTCGAAAAGGAGAATGGCGCAGAAGCTAAGCCGCGTGCGGAGATGCCCGTCCGCGAGGAGCCGATCCGTATTCTGGTGCCGAAGGTGGGCGTTGATTCGGTGGTGGAGAATCCTATGTCCGCCGATACTGCCACTCTTGACCGGGCACTCCTAAAGGGGGCTGTGCGCTACCCGGGGTCAGGGCTTCTTGGCGAGGGAAATGTTTTTATTTTCGGGCACAGCACGAGCATACGTGTGGTTAATAATCAGGCGTATAAAACCTTTAACAATCTAAAGAATTTGAAAACCGGCGATGAGATATTGGTACGTTCGGCCGATAGGGAGTATCTCTATCGGGTGGCTCGCGTCTCGCTTGTCAGCGCCGAAGCAGCCTGGGTTGACTTTTCGAGCAAGAAAAAGCGCTTGACCCTTTCTACCTGCAACACTTTCGGCAAAAAAGAGGAGCGTTATGTGGTGGAGGCGGACTTTGTTAAAAGTTACCGCGTATCTTCTAACACTTGACAAGATATCTCAGGCATAGTAATATTTCTCGGTCACATTATTAACGGAGAGTCAAGGTCATCAATATATATGAAAAAAGTCACATTTATAGCCTTTCTGTCGGTCATTGTCTTAGGAGCCTTTGGGCTCGATGCTTCGGGTACTTCTATCCCGGCCCCTTCGGTAAGCGCTTCCTGTGAAAGCGGGAAGGCGATTCTGACCGTTACGTGGTCACGAGCGGGACGCAGTGGCACCTACTGGGTGCATATTGATGATGACAGCAATTGGTCAAACGGTTATTGGCGGGAAGCAAGTTCAAACGAGCACTCTATCGCTCCCGCAGAGTATACCGCTACGGCTGGCGAGTCCGGCGCTCTTACGCTCGTTTCGGGCCGAACCTACTACGTGCGCATCCACTACACCAATACGGGCGAAAACTCTCCGACTAAATCTATTGTAATTCCGAGCTGTGGCTCTGACACGAACTGCGATCCTGAATCGCTGCTCGTTGGACAGGTAAACTCAAGCGGACAAGCAACCGTGACCAATAAGGGCGGCTGCAGTTTTAAGGTTGGTCTTGCCTCATATAAAAAATTCAGCAATGACCTTGAGGACCAGGAGCTTTTTGATTCAGAACTGCGAACGATTGGACCAAAGACGACAATCAGTCTTGATGTCAACGTCCCTCCGTGCGCGGCGCAGATCGATCTTTTTTATGGAGATCTCATTCTCTCCTTCAAGGGAGGCGTGCGCTACGGCGAGCGACTTCTTGCGGTAGTACATACTAATGGAACCAACTATTGTCAAAATATTCCCAACCTCACCGGTTCCTGCACCATCTCTCATTCAACCGCCGAGATCGGCGAGACCGTTACCTATACCGCCAATGCAAGCGGTGGTACCGGTGCCTTTAGCTACGGATGGACGGGCACCGACGGCCTCTCTGGATCGTCTCGCATCGTTAACAAAAGTTATGGAACAGCCGGCACCAAATCAGGCACCGTCACCATTACTTCGGGCAGTCAATCAATTACTCGCACCTGCCACGTGGTGATTGAGGAGGAACCGATGGGCTGCGTCGATATAATCAAGGAAACTTTCGATGTGGACGGCGACACCCTTCGTCCAGTGGCACAATTTACATTTAAACTCGATAACGATCGCACGGTTCGCAACGATTCGAACGGCCGAGCACGTTTCTTGAACGTCTCGCCTGGACAGCACCAGGTAACTGAGATCATTCCTGACGGCTGGGATAACTTCAACGTAACCCCTGCCAACGGACAGGTAACGGTACCTTCGGGATCACTCTGTGCCACGGTTGTCTTCAAGAATCGTCAGGAATCGCCTCCGACGCCGGATTTCACCGCTTCGTGTACGGTCAATAGAAGCACTGCGTCAATCGACGAATCTGTCACCTATACAGCCAACGGATCAGGCGGCACGGGTAATTACACCTACTCATGGAATGGCACGGATAATCTCGGCGGAAGCTCACGCTCTGTATCAAAATCATACGGCAGTGCCGGTACAAAAAGCGCCACAGTAACCGTAACTTCAGGCAATAACTCACTTACTCGCACCTGCAATGTCGTGATCGAAGATGATCAGCCTGAAATTATTATCCCGAATGTGTATGCCTACTGCGATTACAATACTTCAAAGATTTCCGTGTCCTGGAATGAAGCCGAAAGGGGAGATAGCGGTTACTTCGTTGAGCTTGATAATGACAGCAATTGGTCAAATGGCTACTGGCGAAAGTTTGTTTCCTCGGGCACGCTTCAAACAACCGCTCCGGACGGCTTCTACTCAGTCGGAGGAGCTTCAGGAAATCCTGTACTGACTAACCGATCGTATTGGGTGCGAATTAATTATATTGAAACCGGCGAATATTCACCGATCCGCCATGTGACCGGAGCATCATGCGCAACCCCTTCAGTAGTAAACGTCTACGAAAATCCGGGCCCGGGCCCTGCTTCGGTTGTATATCTGAACGAAGTTCCTTACACCGGTATCGGCAGTACGGCAAAAATCACTCTGTTTATGTCTGTTCTTGGCCTCTGGAGCGGTTACATTGCCTACGCCATCGTTCGCAAGCGACGCCAAAAAATGTTTGCCTTCGCTGTAGCGGAAGAGTCAAACGGTGAAGCCAAGATTCATCCTTATTCTCGGGGCGAAATAAGCGGAGATGAATTACGCACTGAGGCGCAAAAGCACAAGGTACTGCTCTCTTCGCAAGCGACGGAGATGATTGCCCAGGCTTCGAGCGGCAGCGCCAAGAAAGCTTCATTCATCCTTCGCAGTCTCCTTGAGAAATTGGGAGGCGAGCGGGCTAATGCTCAGGGTTGGTTCCCGATCGGGGCAGACAAAATAGAAAAGTATATAAGTTAAAAAGCCGCTCGGTATTTGTTTCCAAGAGCACACGTCAATTTCCCCTGCGAGGAAATTGCGCTCCCTCTCGCCCAAACTCACAACCGCCTTCTAAGGCGGTTGTTCCATGCCCGTTTTGGCTCCGAGAGTCTCTTGGAAACAAATGCCTCGCTTAGTTGAAAAGTAAGCATAAGGCTTTTCAAAAAAAGTGGCTCACTTAAGAGCGCAAATTTCTTTGTTTGACTATTTGCTTGGGCGTGGTAGTACTGTAGCAGAACCGTTGATTGAAAGGAGCGATGCATGTTATTGGATGACTTTACTGACCGCTCTAGAAGGGTTATAGAGCTTACGTTCAAGGAGAGACAGACACTCGGGCATCTCTATATTGGGACCGGACATATCCTGCTCGGTCTTATAACTGAGGGCACTGGAGTGGCAGCAAGCGTTCTCAGTGCGAGGGGCATTTTTGCAGAAAGAGTCAGAGCGCAGGTTCAAAAGTATCCGGATTATCTTGGCGCGGAGTTCGGAGATTCCCATTATACGTATCAAGCGCAAGAAGCGATTGATTCTGCTCGAGAGGAATCCCGAAAACTTGGCGACCAAAAAATCGGTACCGAACATCTTCTTCTGGGAATTGTGTGCAATAATGCATGCGGAGCGATTAGATTGCTTAGCGCACTTCATGTCCGGAGTGATCATCTGCGGCGGGATGTCATGCACCTATTGGGAAAAGACGCTGTTCCTGTTCTCGATTTTCTCGCTGAGCAAGAGAAGAACATTTCTCACTTCGGAGAGTCTATCGTTTCGTGCGTTAAGGAGCGTTTCGATGCGCTTCGAAAGGCGGTTAATCCTGATATTCGGCTGACAGAAGAGCAGATGGGGTTCTTGCGTCCCGTGCTCGAGAAACTGCCGGGGGCAACGTACAGCAATGCCCGAGAGGATTGCAGTCGCATTCTAGGGCAAATCGGCACCGTTGCCGTTGCGGCTTACATCAACTCATGTCAATAAAAGCCTAAAACCGTCTTCTCAAGACGGTTTTTAAATTGTTGACATAATTAGAAGAAGGTGATTTTATTCTCATCAGATCCTTGAAACATCGCCAATGACTGTTTGTTCAGGAATCGCATAAGGAGTATGTATGAAAATAATTCTTGTCAGGCATTGTACGACATCATGGAATAGGCAGTTTCGTCGGATGGGTCTTTTTTTATCAGAAAACTGGAGCGTAAGTGCGATGATTTAGGTTTTTTTGTACAACAGAGGGAGTTTTTTTTCTAGTACCAAATATTTTTTCATACCGTATGGTAAAGACAGACTGTTCAACGGAGGTTTATGGCAGATCTGAAAAATGCGGTCGCGCCTCTTTCAGAATGGCTGGTTCGAAACAGTGGAGGAAAGTGGGCTATTGCACCTTACGGTTCAACTGATTTTGACGGTGCTATGCTTGGCGGGTCAATCCGTCTAGCGGCTGTCAAATTGTTGCATGGCAGGGAAAACTTCGACACTTTTATCGCGATTGGAGGTAAAGGAAAACACGGAGACTATGAATACCCGGATATTTCGGCTTTTGTTCGACGCGAGTTCGTCAGGATGGGAATTGCCCGATCGTCCATTATCAGGATATCGGGTCCGGCGAGCACCTATGCCGAGCTCCACGCGCTCAAAAAATTCCTGATGACAAAGGAGTCCACACGGCTTACCGTTGTAAGCAACGAGCACCATCTCGGCCGGATTAAAGCGATGATGGAGTATGACCCTGAACTCCGCTTTCTCGGCCGGGAAGGGCGCATGATTGTCCGTGCGGCCGAGAGAATCGCACTCGAGTATGCTTTCAGTGACTGGATCGAAGTTATCACCAAGGCTCGGGAAAGCGAGGCCATAGAGAAGCGGAGAGCTCTTGAAGAGCATGGGATTCTTGATCTTAAAGCGGGTAGATATCGGTTTCGCTAAATCTCCAAAAACCGCTGGCATGACTGGCGGTTTTTTACTTGTTTAGTTTTAAAAAATCCTGAATCGATTGCTGCCCAAGACTGCCTTGGTCGCGACTTTCTACGGCCACCTTGTCGGCTTCAACTTCCTTGTCGCCGATTACGAGCAAATAGGGAATTTTTTCAGTCTTGGCATTGCGAATTTTTTTGCCAAGAGATTCATCGCTCTGGTCTAATTCTGCGCGCAGGCCCCCTCTTTTGATGGTACTGTAAACCTTTTTTGCGTATTCTCGATGCGATTCCCCGATAGGAAGCACTTTCACCTGGACGGGCGCGAGCCAATACGGAAAAGCGCCCGCAAAATGTTCAATGATAACCGAGAGAAAACGTTCAAGCGAACCGGCAATAGCACGATGGATCATAACCGGCGTTTTCTTCGAGCCGTCTCGGTCAGTGTACTCAAGGCCGAAGCGCGCCGGCATATTGAAGTCGAGCTGAATAGTGGCAAGCTGCCACTCTCTCCCGAGAGCATCTTTAAAAAGAAAATCGAACTTTGGGCCATAAAAAGCGGCATCTCCCGGGATACTCTCGTAGTCGAGGTTCGCGTTTTCGGCGATATTGGTAAGCACGCTCTCGGCGCTCTTCCAAACGTCGTCACCGCCGAGATATTTTTCCGGTTGAGCCGGGTCGCGAAGCGACAGACGAACGCGAAAGCCCCCCGGTTTGTACATATCGAGGGCTGTATAAAATTGCGCGATTACCTTCATAATATTTTTGACCTCCCCCCCGATCTGATCAGCTGTGCAGAAGAGGTGGGCGTCGTCTTGGGTAATACTGCGGACGCGTGAGAGGCCGAGCAATTCACCGCCCTGTTCATCCCGATAGACGGTGGTTGCTTCCGCATAGCGGATGGGCAGATCTTTGTAGCTCCGCTGCTCGCTTGCGTAAATTTGAGTATGGTGAGGGCAATTCATGGGCTTCATCACAAATTCGGTTTCGCGGCCCTGAACTTTAAAAAGCTCTTCGCCGAATTTTTCCCAATGACCGGATGTCATATAGAGTTCTTTTTTGGTGATGTGCGGAATCCACACATTCGAATACCCGTACTCGCTCTGCAGGGCATTAATTTTGTCGACAATCGCTTGGCGCATGGCAGTTCCTTTCGGCGTGAAGAGCGGCAATCCGGATCCGATAAGCTCGGAAAAGGTAAAAAGATTCATCTCCTTCCCGATTTTTCGATGGTCGCGCTTTATCGCTTCTTCCTGCATCTTCTTAAACGCGTCAAGCTCTTCTTTGGTATCGAAGGACAGTCCGTATATTCGCGTCAGCATTTTATTTTTTTCGTTCCCTCGCCAGTAGGCACCGGCGATATGCGAGAGTTCGAATCCCTCGGGGTTGATAAGACGGGTGTTCTCTACATGTCCGCCGCGGCAGAGGTCGGTAAAGCTTCCCGAAGTATAGAGCGTGATCGGCTCTCCTTTTGCAGCGATTTCATTGATAAGTTCGAGTTTGTAGGGATTATCTTTATATAGTTCCCGAGCTTCCTCGGCCTCTACCTCCTTACCGTCAAAAGTGTTCCAGGAAGGGAGAATCTCTTTCATTTTTTTCTCGATTCTCGCAAGATCCTTTTCGGAGGGTGCACCGCCTCCGAAATCAAAATCGTAATAAAAGCCAGTGGCGGTGGCGGGACCGATGGTTGGAAGAGCGGTAGGGTAGAGCTCCTTTATCGCGGCGGCAAGCAGGTGCGCCAGAGAATGCCGCAGTTTCCGGAGTTTTTCATCTGAATTCATACAATTTACTATAGCACCCGTTCTTTTTTGCTGAAAGAATGTCGTTAGGAGGTAGGTTATGGACGCGCGGCGATTTGAGCACATTGGGCGGGAGGTTATGACGTATATTGCCGAGAGGGGAAAATCAATCCCTCTCGTCAAAGATCACCCGAATCTCGTAAAAGCTTCCGAGGAACTCGGCATATCGGTTCATGAGCTCAACCAATACATCGAGGTCATGGATCGGGCTCTCGGTCGGCTTGAACCGGAGCATGAACTCGGCCGTCCTAATTGAGACGGCCTTTTTTTACCCGCACACTAAGTTTGACATGGCTTGTTTTTTCTAAGGTTGCTTAGTTTAGTGATAAAAAACTGAGCATAAATCGCAGCTGACTATCGAGCGGCAATTCACGCAAAACAGTGCCAAACTTAGTGTGCGGGTTTACCCGAACACTAAGTTTCAGTATGCAAGCAGTTGTTCCGAGATAAGAACTAAGAGCGTTGACAGGAACATTTAATCTAACTCTAGGCCACTAAATTAGTCACTTGCAGGAACAACCTACTGAAACTCAGTGTGCGGGTTTATAGACTTTTTACTTTTTCGGCGATGAGGCTCGTTGCTCCGTTGCGGTGAGACAGCCTGCCTTTTACAGCGATGCACTTTTCGAGAAGAACAAGGGATTTAAACTCGGTAAGTACCCTCGGGAACATGACGACTTCTATGGCATCGGAAAAATCGGCAATACGAGTGAAGGCCATGGTATCGCCCGATTTGGTGGTGATCGGCTTCACTTCCTCGATGATGCCGGCCACAACAGCTTGCATGCCTTCGCGGAGCTCTTTTTTCGTCTGCTTTATGGTTCGGTCGCGTTTGGCCAGTGCTTCTTTATAATTATCGAGCGGATGTCCGGAAATGTAGAGTCCGAGGAGCTCCTTCTCCCAGGCGAGCTTTTCGGCGATAGATGCCGCTTGAGCCTCCTCGAGACGCAGGGTTGGCAGGGAGCTCGGGTCGTTCATGAGACCGAAAAGACTGTCTTGATTACCGAGATCAAGCGCGCGCTCTTTGTTGTAGGCCAAGAGTCCGGTCATGTTGGCGAGCATGTGCCCGCGTTCACCGAGAGCATCCATAGCCCCGCATTTAATAAGCGCTTCGAGCGATTTTTTGTTGAGATTTTTATCTCGGACGCGTTCAAGGAAATCGACAAATGAAAGAAAGCGCCCGTTTTTTTTGCGCTCGCCTATGATTGCATCGGCAATGCCCTGACCGAAGTTTTTGACGGTGTAGAGGCCAAAGCGTATTTTGTCGGGCTCACCCGCCGCGCGGATCACCGTAAAACCGCCGTAGCTCTCATTGATGTCCGGGGCGAGCACCGGGATACCGAGCCGCTTACATTCTGCGATCGACTCTGCCACCTTCTCGACATCGCCCGCTTCGGCAGTGAGAACAGAGGTCATGTACTCGCTTGGGAAATTAGCCTTGAGATACGCCGTCTGGTAGGCCACCCGACCGTATGAGACCGAGTGGGCTTTGTTAAAACCGTACGCGGCAAAAGGCTCAATCCATGTCCAGACCCGCTCTGCTTTGACTTGACTCCATTTCGAGTGCTCGATACAACCTTTTATAAATTTCTCTTTCTGTTGAGCCATCTGTTCGGGGATTTTTTTGCCGACCGCTTTTCGAAACTTATCAACTTCGCTCCAGCTGTATCCGGCCAGATCGTGCGCCATGATGAGAAGGTCGTCCTGATAAACGAGAATACCGTAAGTTTTTTTAAGGATTTCCTTAAGGGCGGGGTCAAGGTAAGTAACGCGGGATGGGTTATGCTTGCGCTCGATGTACTCGGGAATAAATTGAATAGGTCCCGGACGGTAAAGCGCCACCATGGCATTAATATCATGGATAGTGGTGGGCTTGAGGTCCATGAGATATTTGGTCATGCCGTCGCCGTTCAGCTGGAAGAGGTCGGCTGTCTTGCCGCGCGCCAGCATGGCAAAAGTTTTTTTGTCTTCGAGTGGCACCTCGTTAATGTCTACTTGTATCTCTTGGGTTTTTTGAACGAGCTTAACCGTTTCGCTAATGATGGAGAGATTTTTCAGCCCCAGGAAATCAAATTTGAGCAGGCCCGCCTCCTCGATCGAGTACATGTCGTATTGCGTGATGATTTTCTGCTCGCCCTTGGGATCAAACTGAAGCGGGGTGTAGTCGGTGAGCGGGGTGGGAGCGATAACAACTCCGGCCGCATGGATCGAGATATGGCGGGCGCACCCCTCGATTTTTTTTGCCATATCAATCACAGTTTGCACGTCTTTCTCCTCTCTGTAGAGCTTTGCCAGTTCAGGAGTCGTTTCGAGAGCCTTGTCGATAGTCATGGGGAAACCTTGAGAGCCCATGGGAATAAGTTTTGCGATTGTATCACCCAAACCGTAAGAAAAACCGAGTGCCCGGGCAACGTCCCGTACGGAGCCGCGGGCCATCATGGTGCCAAAGGTCCCGATCTGAGCGACCTTATCCTCCCCAAATTTTTGCTTGGTATACTCGACCATTTCATCACGGCGCGTGTCAGCGAAGTCCATATCAATATCGGGCGGCGAAGGACGCTCCGGGTTTAAGAAACGCTCAAAGGGAATTTGGTACTCAAGGGGATTGATGTTAGTTACTCCGGCGAGATACGTCACCATCGAGCCCGAGACCGATCCTCGAATATTCGACAGGATATTGTTTTTGTGAGCGTAATTTAAAAGGTCGGAAACGATGAGAAAGTAGGAAGCGAACCCCTTCTGATTGATTATACCGAGCTCATATTCAATGCGCTCTTTTATTTCCTGGGTGGCATCGATGTTGCGGCGTTCGATGCCTTGGTAGACGATCTGGCGCAATTCTTCCTCGGCTGTTTTGCCTTGAGGAAGGTCAATCTCTGGGAAAACCCACCTGCCAAGTTCGAGCGTCAAATTGCACTGGTCGGCTACCGCTCTGGTATTTTTGAGGGCATCGGGGAGGGATTCGAAGTAACGCTCGGCTTGGTCACTCGAAATAAAGGAAAAATCATCGGTTTCCTCCGAACCGGATCGCTCGCTCACGTCGGCGCTTGTCTGGATCGAGGTAAGGGTGAGGCGCGCTTTGCGATCCTCGGGCTTTTCGTAGTAGACATCGTGCGCCGCGATCGGCGGCAGACCACACTCCTTGCCGAAGGCCACCGCCTTTTTCATCAATTCGCTATGGCCTGCTATTTCAGGGTGATGGGTTATCTCAAGATACAGATCATTGCCGAAAATCTCTCTGTAGCCACCAACGAGCTCTTTAGCCTTTTCACTGTCATGGCCGATCGTCTTAACGATATCGCTTGAGAAGGAAGGCAGGATACAGATGAGACCATCGGAATACTTGGCGAGCAGCTCTTTATCGAGTCGTGGCTTATAGTAGAAGCCTTCGAGGTGAGACTTGGTGACAAGTGTCATAAGGTTTTTGTAACCTTGAAGATTTTTGGCGAGGAGCACCAGCCGAAAGCGTCGGTTGTCAATGCCGGCCTGTTTGTCGAAACGGCCTCGAAGGGCAAGATACGCGTCTATCCCAATGATCGGCTTGATCCCTTCCTTCTTGCACTCCTTATAAAATTCGATTGCCCCATACAGGTTGCCATTGTCTGTCAGAGCGAGCGAGTCCATACCGTCTTTTTTAGCGGCAGCAACCAATGCCGGTATCTTTGGCAGGGCCGAAAGAAGGCTATAGTGACTGTGCGTGTGGAGATGAACGAATCGGGGTGCCATTGGTCGGCTCATTATACACCCGCACACTAAGCTTGGTGAGGTTGCTGCTTGAATAATATAATTATTTTCTTCAATCGAGTGCCAGATCCCCGCTGGTTTTTTTCGGACACACTGATAGAGCAACAACCGAAGCATCACCAAACTTAGTGTGCGGGTAAAACGCTCGAGCTAGCATGAAATCTTTACAAAGCTATAATTCCAGTATGGTAAGAACGCCTCGTTATCTGGTTGGCATTGATGAGGTTGGAAGGGGACCGCTCGCAGGTCCCGTGGCTGTAGGCGCCGTTATCGTTCCCTATGATTTTTTTTCCGTACCGAATATTTTTTTTGGCGTAAAAGACTCAAAAAAGCTTTCTCCCTTACAGCGCCGAGCTTGGTTTAATCTTCTTCATATCTCAAGAAAAGCTGGAATCATCGATTATGCTGTTTCCTTCGTCGGTCCGAGGCGCATAGAGGAGCGCGGCATTAATGGCGCCATTCGCGCGGCGCTTCGACGGTCGCTCTTTCGTGTTGTGCGCAGTCGGGCGGCCGTGCCGCAGGAGATTCACGTGTTGCTTGATGGCGGACTCCTTGCTCCAGAAAATTTTTCTCAGACCACGATCATTAAGGGCGATGAAACCGAGCCTGTCATATCACTCGCCTCAGTCGCCGCCAAGGAGCTTCGCGACCGGCGGATGATAATGCTCGCCAAACTATTTCCGGCATATGGCTTTGAGTGCCACAAA
The DNA here is from genome assembly GCA_030647855.1 of bacterium. Taxonomy (GTDB): domain Bacteria; phylum Patescibacteriota; class Minisyncoccia; order Phycocordibacterales; family JAUSIJ01; genus JAUSIJ01. Next base: position 16,488 of record JAUSIJ010000033.1, read on the forward strand.
GGCTATGCTACCCGAGCGCATTATTCGGCTCTCGACAGGAGCGGCCCGTGCGACCTTCATCGCGCGTATTTTTTGCGGAAATTTTTCGAGCGTAAAACCCGGCATCATTTTTAGAAAAAAAAGTGCTGGGTTGCCAAGTCGGCCTTCATTAGTTATACTGCTCTTCTATGGTAGTACGAATGCGCTCTACACGGGCTCACACGGGAAATCGCCGGTCTCATCATGGACTCGGCGAACCTCGGTTTTCTATCTGTCAGGATTGTGGCTCGCGGCACACTTCCCATCGCGTGTGTACCGTGTGCGGCAAGTACAACGGACGCGTCGTTATTGATGTAGCCAAAAAGCTTGCTAAAGCGGAGAAGAAGAGAAAAGCAAAGGCAACGGCATAAAGTTCGGAGTTCTTTAAATCCTTGAAATCAAGGAGTATACTAATATAAGAGGCCATGGCTAACCGGCATCTTGCGAGATCAATAGCGTTGCAATCACTCTACGAGTGGGATTTTGCAGGCAACGAAAAAGCCGACGCTCTTGCCATTTTACGTCGTAATGCAGATGAATTCGCTCCCGGAATGGGAGATTTTTCGTTTATGGATAGTCTTATGCTCGGCGCCATTGGGAAGAGAGCGGATCTTGATAAAATAATCGAAAAGGCGGCGCCCGATTGGCCGATCGATAAAATTTCCATTATTGATCGCAATATTCTACGCATCGGTCTTTTCGAACTTCTTTTCGGGGATCGCACGGAGGTTCCACCGAAAGTGGCGATCAATGAGGCTATTGAGCTCGCCAAAACATTTGGCGGCGAGACGAGCGGTAAATTTGTCAACGGCGTGCTCGGCGCGGTCTACAAAGAGATGGGCGAGCCTGGCAAGGAGCAAACGTCAAAGCGAAACAAAAAATTCGACATACCGGATTCCGAAGCTTCGCTCGAGAAGCTCGGCGGAGCGGTAGTTTTTGCCAAAGAGGGAAACGATGTTTACCTTGCTTTGGTCCACGATATTTTCGGTCACTGGACGCTTACCAAGGGACGCATCGAGGAGGGAGAGAACGAGGAAGAAGCAACGAAGCGGGAGATAAAGGAAGAGCTCGGCCTCACTGTCGCTATCAAGGAGAAGCTTGGCGAGAACGAATATATCGCCTACGACCCTGAAAAGGGCAAGAAGCGCAAGCACGTTATCTACTATCTGGCCGAAGCGCCTTTTGACGATTTGGTACTCGAAAAAAAGGGGGGGCTTGACGACGTGAAGTGGTTTAAGCTCTCGGACATCCTTGATCTCAATTTTTACAACGATATCTTGCCAATTGTGACAAAGGCGGTTAATATCCTGCTCAAGAAGTAAGCATATGACTGTTGATTTTTTCCCATTTGAAACCAAGGCGGGGGTTACCTTTAAGGACAAAAACCTCCTCCGCCAAGCCTTCACTCATCGCTCGTATATAAACGAAATGCGTGATTTTAGCGTCGAACACAACGAGCGGCTCGAATTTTTAGGCGATGCAGTGCTCGAGCTTGTGGTCACTGACTATCTTTTCCACAAGTATCCAAAAAAACCTGAGGGAGAACTGACCTCTTACCGATCATCGCTTGTTAACTCCCAAACACTCTCAAGTATTGCGGCAACTCTTGAAATGGGTGAGTACCTTCTTCTATCGCGTGGTGAGGCGAAAGATAAGGGGCGGGGGCGTCAGTATATTTTGGCCAATACTTTCGAAGCTGTTATCGGAGCGCTCTACCTCGATCAGGGGTACGAGGCAGCCAGAGAATTTCTTGAGCGGCATGTCTTGCCATTGATCGATGACATCATTGCCAAAGGTGCTTTTATTGACGCAAAAAGCCGATTCCAGGAAAAGGCGCAAGAAATTGCGAGTGTCACGCCGTCGTACAAGACGCTTCGGGAAGTGGGGCCGGATCATAGCAAGAAGTTTACCGTCGGGGTCTTTCTCGGGAGCGAACTCGTGGCTGAAGGTGAAGGTGAGTCCAAACAAGAGGCGGAGCAGAACGCGGCCCGGGTAGGTCTGCAAGAGAAAGGATGGCTCTAATCTAGGCACTAGGTAATAAGCACTAGGTAATTGGTAGTAGGCGAATCAACTGCTCTTAAAGAACGTTGAACATTCCAACATTCTCAAGAATGTTGGAATGTTATTGGTTAGAGAGCCTATTGCTTTTTCTCTCTTGCTTTTTGATTGATATATGATATTACGGTACTAGTACAAGCGGTTCTTTACACGAAAGGAGGCAGACTATGTCTGCTACCGCAAACGGTTTACTCAAGCGTCAGGTACTCATGGGGGAAGAGGAGTCAAAACTCGCTCAAGCGTTCCGGGAGCTCGATGTCAGGCCATTTACTCCCGAATCGGTTGAAGCCTACCAGCGTGAACAAGTGCGCATTGCCAACAAGGAATTCACCGAACAGTGGATCGAGACGGTTAAGAGGGATGCCATCAAAGAGATGGAGGTCTATGGGACCGTCACTCTCGTGCTTCTCGTCCTGTCGGCAATCTCGGTCATCGCCATGCTTCAAGCTCTCACGCTTGGTGGAGAAGTGAACGATATCGCCGCAAAGTGCGGCGTTGGGTTCCTCGCTATCATGGCCTTTGCGCTCCCTTGGACTGCTGCCAATACGTGGCGCGAGCTCAAGAAGTATAGGAGACCCGAGTTCTGGGCGTCGTTTCGCGCGCAGTTCATGTGGCTTCGAACGGCGCTTGATAGCTATTTTGCAGCGGTGCCGGAGTTTGCTCTGCAGACGGTCGAAGATCTCAAGATGCGTCTGCCGGAGGCCGAGTTCTATGTCGAGCACTTGCAGAATGACCCCTTCCTCGTCATGTACTGTGACGGCGAAACCTATCATCTCGAAGTCTGGGATGAACCGGGCTTCGGAAGAGAGCGACCGATCTAGCTCCTGCTCGCTCAAACAATACCGTTCGCCTTAGGCGAACGGTTATTTTTTATAAAAAAACCGCAGGATTCCTCCTGCGGATAAGTTCTAACGACTGTATCGGTAACTGTATCTGGCCGTGGTGCCGCAGCCGCAGCCAACTATATCTCCGTTCTCCTTGAACGTAGCCACAATACTCAAGTTTGGGGCAGTCGCCGCCTTGTCGAAGGAGCGAATCTCAACACGGACGACGTCCTCGTCGTAGAAATGGGAGACCGTTACCCGGCCTTTTTCTGTAGCAAACGCTCCGGAAAGAAGCTCGTATTCTTCAGCCCCAACTGTGAAGAATCGCATTAACGGAGTTAGGCTAAAACAACCTGTCAGATGTTCGAGATAACGGTGCCCATCTGTTCTGATGCCGACGAGCCAGAGGGCAGCTACAAATCTTTCTGCCTGAATCATCCCGAAACTGGAAGCAGTGCCGGAGGCAGAGTGCCTTCGCCAGCCATCGCTCCACGTCATACTCAGCCGCTTTATCATCGTGATTCTCCTTTTTCAAAGAATTGGCTCACTTTGGCCATTTTCGGCAACACACCGTTGCCTTTCCACTGGCTATATTATCACACGATAAGTCTTATGTCAATCAACCCCTTCGCGTATGTATGAGATAAAATACGACTACAGCTTACCACTTGTAACACTTCCGCTTGCTCGGGAGTTATAATAAGTGAAAGGTCGTCAATATTATTAAAAACCAATGAGCGACGAGCACAGCTTGAGTGATAATGAGATTCTTGACCGATCGGTCGGGGAGCCCGCACTCTTCGCTGTGCTTATCGATCGCTATCAGAAAGAGTTTCTCCGGAAAATCATCGGACTTATAAAAAACAAAGATGATGCCGAAGATATAGTCCAAGACGCTTTCGTCAAGGTTTATCTCAATGCCGCAAAGTTCAAAGCCCGACAGGATGCCACATGCAGAGCATGGCTCTATAAAATCCTTCTCAATACCTGTTTTTCCTACTGTAAAAAGAGAAATCGGGAACGACGGCTTGCTTTGCAGATGACGCCTGAAGATCTTGATTTGTTGTCTGAAACCGGCAACGAGCACCAGAAGTTTGTTACCGCTGATAGAATCCTTTCTACGCTCTCGAGAATCCCGCAAGCGATGGCGAATTTATTAGCAGAAGCGTTTCTTGATGGTAAAACCTATCCGGAAATCGCTCTCCTAGAAGGAATTACGGAGGGAGCGGTTAGAACGAGAGTCCACCGAGCAAAAGAAGAATTTAAAAAAGCTTTCACTACCTATGGAGAATGAAATTCTAAAGAAAAAAATAATGAGGCGCGTTTATAGTATCTATATCATGCGCTTTTTTCTTAAGCCGCTTGTCTATGAGGCCGGTTTTATAGCGGCGCTTATC
>JAUSIJ010000047.1 GCA_030647855.1 bacterium
ATCAGGGCACTTGTCGCTTTCTTGGGTATTGATCGTCCGATGTACATCAAAATCAAGCAGGACGCGGTGTCCTGGCGGTTTTGCATTAAGCGCGAGTTTGAGCACGTCGATATTATTTTGTTTCGTAAGCTCTCGCAGCCACACAAATGGTACGATATTTGTATCGGTAGATGAAACTGATGACCACGAGTAAGCCGTTGTTTTCTTCTCCGTAAATGCCCGGCATTGGCTCGTATCGAAGGCGGTGCAATTTGAGGAGCAGCGCAGTGTCCCTGATTGGAAGCCTTGGGTTGTGCATTGATTTTGTCCCACGGCATCATCATTATCTCCGCATACACCATTTAAGCCGCACTCGCATGTTTCGTTGCTCTCAATAATATTGTTGCCGCACTGTGCCACCGGAGCGGTAACGGAGGCGGAACAACTGGCGATCACTTCTCTGTCTCCCGAGGTTACGGTTACTCGCGCGGTTTTCTCGCCGTCGGTTGTGTAGCTTTTCACAATGGAGGTGGCGCTTCCCTCGAGCCCGTCACTGCCGCTCCAGTTGTACGTATAGCCGCCTATCCAGCCGGAAGCGTCGACTGTCCACGTTATAGGTGTGCCTATCGCAGCTTGTGTGGGCGAAGCGCTGCAGGTCGCGCTCGGCGGCGGCACCGTTAGGTGTTCGGCCTCTGCGATGAGCACTGTTGTATCACAGGGTATGACGAGCCGCTCTCTTCCTGATGTAATGATAACTTCCGCTTCTTTGAAGCCCCCAGATTGATAGATTTTGGTAATCGATTGAGTGGAGCCGGAGATGTTGTCGGTGCCTGCCCACGAGTAACGGTAACTGCTCTTGCTGCCTGAGGGACTCGAACTCCATCGAACCGCTTGGCCGACACCGGCACTTTCGGGGGTGGCGCGGCAGGAGCCTTTAAGCGACATTCGGTCAGGCGGAACCGGGATCCGCTCGAGGACGGATCGGGTTTTTTTGTCTACAATGCCTGTTACTCGGAGTCCGTACTTTTTCTGAAAGCGCTTGACCGCGTCTTTGGTGAGATTACCGAACGTTCCGGTTTCATTACCGGGCGCGGCAGGTCCTTCGCTTGCAATTTGGGTAATCGGATCGAGATTTAAGATTATTTGGAGATTACGAACCTCTTCGCCCCGGGATCCTTTGTAAAGAGTTTTAGAAAAAAGAAAGTAACCGACTGAGCCCGTTTCCGCGTCTGCCGGCAACACGGTGGCTAAAATCTGTAGCAGGATAAATACGATGGAGAATAAGCGAATGCGATTCATGAGTAAAAAGCCTTTTTATTAATTGTGTCTTTAGTATAGTATGAAGTGCTCTTATAACCCATAAAGCTTATGCACACGGAAGCAAAAAGAATCGAATGCCGTGTTTTCGGAAAAGTTCAAGGAGTTTTTTACCGCACCTATGCGTGCCAAAAGGGGCGCGCGCGTGGGCTGGTAGGGAAGACGGAGAATCTTCCTGACGGCTCGGTTCTTGTCGCGGCTGAAGGATCCGAAGAAGAACTGCGCATGTTTATCGGGGAACTCTCGGCAGGACCCGCGAGTGCCGAGGTTCTAAGCATTGACGTCTCATGGCGAGAGACAACCGATGAATTCAGCGATTTCTCGGTACAATAGGTTTATGGAGGTACTTTTTGAAAATAATGATTTTCTAGTTATCAATAAGCCCTCGGGGCTCATCGTTCATCCTGACGGAAAGAGCGCTCTTCCAACGCTCGTCGACTGGATTCTTGCCGAACGACCGGACTTGCGTGGGGTAGGAGAGCCACTCGAGCTCTCGGATGGGAGAGTTATAGAGCGCCCGGGCATTGTTCACAGACTCGACAAAGAAACATCGGGCGCTCTCATTCTTGCAAAAAATCAGCCGGCCTTCGCCCATATAAAGGAACAATTTAGTGGGCATAGTGTCCGAAAGCTTTATCATGCCTTCGCCCATGGAAGCATTAAAAATGACGAGGGGATCATTAACCGCCCGATTGGCAGAAGCAGGAAGGATTTCAGGCGTCGATCGGCCGAGCGAGGGGCGCGCGGCAAAATCAGGGAAGCGGTAACCCTTTTCCGGGTTTTTTCCCGCATTAAGGATTTCACCTTTGTTGAAGCGGAGCCGCGCACCGGTCGAACCCATCAGATCAGGGTGCACTTCAGAGCAATAAACCATCCGATCGTCTGCGACTCACTGTATGCGCCCAAACGCGGACCGGCTCTAGGCTTCAAACGATTGGCGCTTCATGCCCGAACAATTCAATTTAAGGATTTGCAAGGTAAGGACGTGGTTGTTACCGCGCCCTATCCGGACGATTTCGAACAGGCGCGCGCGCTTTTTTCCTAACTTGCTTGACGAAGTTTCATATGCTAGATTTACTCACGTTATGAATATGAGAGGACTCAAGATTTCTCCCGTTGACATGGACGCTCGCCGCAAAATCGATGTGCGTGCCGGCGATACCGTGAAAGTCTGGCAGAAAATTCAAGAAAAAGGAAAAACCCGACTCCAGATGTTTGAGGGATTGGTTCTTGCCCGCAAGCATGGCAGTGAGGCGGGAGCGACTTTTACCGTCCGCAGAGTAACGAGCGGCGTCGGTGTTGAGAAAATTTTTCCTCTCTATTCGCCTCTCATCGACAAAGTTGAAGTAGTGAAGCGCTCAAAGGTGCGAAGAGCCAAGCTCTACCACATTCGGGAAAAAGCGGCCAAAGAAATCAGCCGCCAGATGCGCCGAGAACTTACCACACCGGAAATTGTTGAAGAAGTACCCGCCGGACCTGAAATTACCGAAAAACAGCCCGAAGCGGGAGGCGAAACAGCAGCCAAAAAATAACATTCCAATCCGCCATCTGGCGGATTGGAATGTTATTTAGCTGAAGTTATTAGCAATTGCTTATAATTTTTCTAGCTTGAAAGATTGCTTTGCTTTCTGCATAATAGTGTGGCAAACGCGCGGGTGGCGAAACTAGCAGACGCACTACCTTGAGGTGGTAGCGCCCGTTATGGGCGTGCAGGTGCAAGTCCTGTCCCGCGCACCATTTCAGATTCGCATTGCATAAATATAAATAGGGTATAATCTATCGGTAGGGCAGAACTTATTAATTAATAATCGTGGATTAGGAACATTTAACATTAAAAATATGAACAAAAACGCAATTATCGGAATCGTGACTTTAGTGGTGATCATCGGCGCTATCTTGTTTTACAGGAGCGGCAGTTATAACAATCCGGAAAACAAGAATGGTGGGACATCTGACAATGGCGCGGAGACCAGCACCAAAGGCACGATATTTTTCTCGGTTACCGATGCCGCAGCCAACATGGGGGCGATTAGCTCAATTATGATGACGGTGGACAAGGTGGAGATGAGGAGCGAGGCGAAGGGCTGGGTTACGATTTCCGAGTCTCCAAAGACATTCGACCTTCTCGAACTAAAATCCAAAAGCAAAACTGAATTACTGGCCAAGGCCGATGTAGCCGCCGATACCTATAACCAAGTTCGTCTTCATATCTCTAAAATCGTCGTAACTGAATCAGGGCAGGCAAAAGAGGCTAAGATTCCTTCCAATGAATTGAAACTAAACAGCGAGATAAAAGTAACGAGCGGCACCGAGTCCAGCGCGAAGTTTGATGTGATGGCGAGTGAATCACTGCATAAGACCGGCAAAGGGGAGTTCATTTTCGCGCCGGTGGTGAAGTTTGAAAGTCGAAGCGACGCCAATGTGGAGGTTGGATCCGACAATTCAGTGACAATATCTGGAGGCGATGCCGACGATAGTGTTACCGTGGGAATGGATATAAATGGGGAAGTTAAGGAAAACTTCCGTCTTGATATTAATGCTAATTTGGAACTGGACGGAGGAATTATTAAACTAGACGGTAAATCCAAAGCAAAAATTGATTTGGAACTCTAGAGCCTGTCCCGCGCACATTCAACAAAAAAACTCCGCGAACAATTGTTCGCGGAGTTTACGTTACCGCTCGACATTTTGAGTGGTTGGTTGGGAATGAATCACCTTTTTTGCTTTAGGAGCACTGAACATAATAGATAGAAAGATGGCGCCCAAAGCAAGAATACATAGCCAAAACCACGAATCATTGTCTTCTTCCATCGCTTTATTACCTCCATTGCTTGTACAGCAAATCTTTGTTGATATAACATCGTAATCGAAAGTTTGTCAAATAAAAATTCCCACGACCGTCAGCTGACAGATCGTGGGGAATGTTCATCGGTGCAATCGTGATAGTGTTCGCCGGTGAGAAGGAGCATAAGGGCCTGCATGATCATAAAGATGGCAATGCCAAGCGAGAGCATGGGGTCGAGGAGCATATAACCTGTCAGGGCGATGAAGATGCCGCCGACTACCACTGCTACGCTCTGCATAAGATCGGTGATCACATGCAAGCTTATCCAGCGGTGAGTGATGTGGCGTGCCGAGGATCGAACAAGAATCCGGTGCTGAATCCAGTTGCCGATTGCTCCCGCGGTGGCTATGACGAGCATGCTCACGCTTCGAATTTCCGGCGGATTTTTTATTCGGTCGATCGCTTCGACAATAATCCATCCGCAAATCGCTAGAAGCAGAAGTGCGCTTAAATTTCCTCCGCGTTTTCTGATCGTTCCGACAGCATTTTCGGACGTTTGTTTTTCTACGAGATAGGCGACAAACACCGCCACGAGTATTGCTACGCCATCGATCACGACGTGCCCGGCATCCGCAAAAAGTGCTAGACTGCCGGATATAATCGCTCCAAAGATCTCAAGAATCGCAATTATGACGGTTATAGCAAGCACCACGAGGTACCGTTTTTTTTCGGTCATGACTGACCCCTTTCTTGCAAAGATTCTTGCCTAAACCTATATAATTCCTCGAATTTGTCAATCCTTTTAAAGAGGTATAGAATCTTTCCATGGAACTTTTTACCGGAAAAGGCGATACGGGTACGACAAAAACATTCGGCTGCGAGGATCGGATCTCAAAAAACTCATCTATCGTCGGGGCGCTCGGTTCCGTGGATGAAGTTAATTCATATCTCGGCCTCTGCAAGGTAAAATCGAAGGAAGGCGGTTTCACGCTGGGCCAAGGCGGGCCGACGTTTGAGGCGATTGTTCATGGCATTCAGGCTAATCTCTTTATTGTTCAAGCGGAGCTTGCTGGTGCTCCCAAAAAAATCGAAGAACAGAAAGTACGTGAGATTGAAAACTATATTAAGATGATGGAAGCAGAGCTGCCGCCGATCCGGACATTCTTTATCTCTGGCGGCACGGAACTTGCGGCGCACTTCGATTTTGCGCGGACAGTCGCCAGGCGTGCCGAGCGCCGGGTAGTGGCGGTACGGGAAGAGGGAATCGTAGTGCCGGGCGAACACACCATGGCTTATCTCAATCGGCTCTCGAGCATTCTCTACGCCCTTGCTAGACTGTCAAACCACAAATCTGCTATAAAAGAGGAGCCCCCGTCGTACAAATAATTTTTTTTCTCGGGGGATTAATGGTGCCTATAGTGTAATGGTTAGCACTAGAGTTTGTGGAACTCTCAGTTCCGGTTCAAATCCGGATAGGCACCCCATAAAAAAATTTGACTTATTATTTTCTAAATCGATGAAAATTATTTTATCGCTCGTGGTGCTGTTGTTAATTGGCGTTGGTATCGGCTCATACTTTTATAGTGATTTGGGAAAGACCATTAACAATGAATCGGAAGAGGCATTACTGAGCGAAGTCCAACCGCTTTACAACGGCGTGCAGTGGTATCCCTCATCAGAAGCAAGTTTAAACGCCGGTGACTATGGATTACAGAAGGCGCTCGTTGGTTTCCGGATAGTTTCCGAACCGATAACGAATATAGATGATTATTCCCAAGTGGTTGTTCCTTTCTACGAATTTTACGACAATCAGTTGATGAAAAAAGGTTGGAGTGAAGCAGGGGCTCTGACAGCAGACGGCCCATCTGGCAGTGTGTGGGGTTATAGCAAGGGTGGCATGCATATCATCCTGGAGAGTATGGCAAAACAGATTATCGTGGCCGACGGTCCGTTTAGCTGTCCGTGCGATGTAACGCTCTCGATTTTTGTCGGAAGAGACATGAACCGCCATGTTCAAATAAAAGAGATCGGCGTCGAGCTTCTGGTTGATCCGCGACTCGGCAGCCTCGAATATGCTATTTCCTATGGCGGAGCCCATTTCTCTACCAAATCATTAGCAGAGAAAGCGAAAGCGGTGGGCAAAGGTTTCTGTGAACCAGAAGATGGTCCTCTCGGATCAGTGTATGCGACAAATGAGATGCCCGAAGTAGGTGATCCTAGAAATGTCCGTAAGTTCGGTGATAAATATGTCTTCTATCTTTCGCCGCAGGATCGGTGCTCGAGCGATCCGCAAGTTGAATCGCTTACTATTGAGCTACAGAAGCTCTTCGAAAAGAATTTTAATGAGAGCGTCCGTCTGGTTAGGTAGAAATCGCCGATATCAAGGTTGAACCTTGATATTAGAAAACCGCTATTCCTCGAGAAGAATAGCGGTTTTGAAGATTAGCCTTTCGAAACGCTTTAGCCTGTAGGCTGTTCTGCGCGGGCTGCCCTAATTTGGCGTATTTTTGCCCAGAGAATTCGGACCTCACGTCGTCGCCGCTTGCTAAGCTTGAGCGGTGCTGCGAACGCTCGCTGGGCATCACGGTCCATTTTGGCGTAGAGCCGATTCATCTCAGCTTTCGTCATCATTAGCATAGAATCTCCTTTTTTCTCCCCCGATATTAGCCAAGTATTGTAGAAAAGTAAAGGCTCTGCGAGGAAGTATGTTTTCTCCGAATTGGACATTCGAAGCTCTAAATGTTCATATTACTTTAGAAAAGCCAAGGAATATATGGATACCACAATTGAAAACGCTCGGCCATCAGACGCTCGTGGTATACAGACCGTCTTTTATAAGACGTGGCTCGATACCTATCCAAACGAACAGTATGGTATTACTCGCGATGATGTCGAGGATCGCTACAAGGAAGCGTTTACCACAAGATTGGTAAAACGAGAGAACCAGATACAGAACCTTCCCCCGAATCATCGTTTTTTTGTCGCACGGGATAGAGGAAGTGTTACAGGGGTATGCCATGCGATAGTCCACAATGATAGAAACGAGCTCCAAGCGATCTATGTGCTCCCTGAATACCAAGGAAAAGGTATTGGGAAGATGCTCTGGGAGAGGGCTCTCAACTTCTTTGATCCTAGAAAGGACATCTACGTGAAGGTCGCCGTCTATAACCAGAAAGCAATCGGTTTCTACAAGCGTTTCGGCTTTCAGGAGACTGGCAAGACGTTTTCTGACGAACGCTTTCGAATGAAAAGCGGAGCGCTGATCCCCGAACTCGAGTTAGTCTTTTCTCGAAGTATCTGAAACCGCACGGTTCGCCCTGCGGTTTTTTTGTTGGTCGTTAGCAGAGTATACTTCTAAATATGACAAGGCTTAAGTCAGATAATTTAGTTCATAGATAGTATGCCAATCAGATTAAAGAGGCTTTTATCTGTTTTCTTATGGGCTTTTGTTTTAAATTTAATTTGGGAAAACCTCCATGTTTTTCTTTATGCCCATTATTTAGGGCAGAAAATAACTGAAGGAATCTTACTGCGAGCTACATTCACCGACGCTCTTATTATTTTTATTATACTCATGCCATTTATTTATATATCTTCACTAAAGAAGCGCAGTTGGCTCATCATTCCCGTAGGCATTGCTCTTGCTCTCGTGGTCGAACTCTTTGCACTTAAGACTGGAAGATGGGCCTACAATGATTTCATGCCTCTTATTCCGCTCCTTTCTGTAGGAATAACACCGGCTATTCAACTTGGTCTGCTCGGGTATACGACCTTTAAATTACAGGAATATTTTTTGCGATAAACCCAGGATCTCTATTTTGATTGATCTCATGTGGAGTATAATTAAACCATGATCCGTCAACGTGAAGAATGGGATAATTTTCGGCCTGAAGAACCGGAAAATGAAAGACTAAATTACCGAATATCACAAGAGGTAGGCGAAGCCATAGAACCGCCCGCAAATTCTCTCGTTGAATCTTTTAAAACTACCCCTGAAAAATTTATTTGGCCAAAAATACCTGAGCAAGAAAAATCGATCGACGTTTCCGGAGAATCGATCTCTGAAGAAAAACCTGCACCTCTCGAATCCCTTAGAGAAGAAAGAGAACAAAGAGACAATCTAGAAATAGAGCGGGTACGGAGAGAACTTAAAGAAGACATTCCTGATTTTATTCCCCCTTCTGAAGCAGGCGATGATGGAGATGGCGGCGGAAACAAAAATGAAGGAATTTCCATTCATAATTCAGTTGAAATTAAACTAACGCAGTATAAGACATGTGAGCGATGCATGGGTTCTGGCAGGAAATGGTTTATTCTAAAATGTCCCCGATGCAAGGGGTTGGGCAGTACACCCGTATCTCAAGTAACGCCAGTGATATAAGAGGGAATGATCTAACTGACTACGATATGAAAAATTTAAATATTGCCTACTGGGTCTTGCGGGTAGCCGTAGCCGGAGAATTTTTCGGCCACGGCATCTTCGCTATTCAAGGTAAAGAACAGTGGATAACCTGGATTCAGGAGTTAACATCGGTGACTCCGGAAACGGCGGCAACACTCCTCCTCCTCACTGGTATTATTGACGTACTTCTCGCAGCACTCGTTTTGGTAAAGCCTTTCAGGCCCTTGCTCCTTTGGATGGCACTCTGGGGATTTTGGACGGCATTGGTGCGGCCGATTGTCGGTGAACCCATCTGGGACTTTATTGAACGATCAGCAAACTGGGGTGCGCCTCTCGCGCTCTATTATCTATCGAAAAGACAGTAGCCTTATATCACGTCTCGTCATGAGCTATGTGCTCTGGCACGCTCTGGTCTTTGCTTCCAGCTTTACCGCGACTACGGGTATGGCGGCAGGTTTCATGGTTGGTGTTTGGAATTGGCTCGGCTTTATCGCACCGGTCACTCTCGGTTCGGTGCTCTGGGAGGGAAGATCATGGAAGCTCTGGTTTCTTAATAACGCCTACTATCTTGTGACGCTTGTGGTGATGGGCATCATTCTTGCTCTTTGGATGTAGCGCACCTTTCTCCGAAAAGCCTCCGCCCGAGGCGGAGGCTTTTCTATTGTTGACGTTTGCGACAAAAAGCACTAGGCTTTGATGAGAAAAAAGAAGGAGGTTCGATGAACCATCTCAAGAAGGAGCTCAAAGCCTTCCGGAAGTTAGGATATACGCGCTATATTCTTGATTGGCGAACACGGTACGACGGAGCGGATCCGCCCCAGGAGCTTCTCGAAGAGCTCGACACCGAAGGTCGTGCCCGAAGTGATCTGACTATTCTCTTTGCCATCATCGGTGGGGGGATGCTATGCTCTGCTTTCTTTCTTATCTTCTAGCCGATCAAAAACCGCTGGCCTTAGGCAGCGGTTTTTTTCTTTCCTCGGTATAATAGATTACATGGAACAAACACTTTTTCTGGCAGAGCTTATGGGACTCTTTTCACTTATCATGGGCTTCTCTATGCTCCTTCGGCGCAAAATGGTGATGGGAGTTTTCGATGAGATGGCGAACGGCAGATTGACGCTCTATCTTATTGGCGTTCTCGAGGTAATTTTGGGGCTTGCTCTCGTGCTCAAGCATAATATCTGGACCGAAGGGTCTCTCGCCTTTACCATTTCAATTCTCGGTTGGCTCATTCTCGCCGAAGGCGTTCTCTATGTCAGCCTGCCGGAGAGGATCACCCGCAAAATGCTCGTCTTTGCGGAGCGTTCAAGAGCGTATTTTGTCATCGCCCTTTTTTATCTCGTGCTCGGCGGCTACCTAGTGTACGCCGGCTTCTAATTCCCCGGACTCTACTCTCGGTTTCTTTTTCCTCATTCGGACGTATACTATTCGATATGAAACGCATCCGCGACCTCAAAGCGTGGCTCCTGCGCTACGAACGGCATCTCTCATCGCTCTCGCTTATCACCGGTTTTATCGTCGACAGTCTGACGCTCAAGCGGATCGATCTGCTTTTCGAAAATCTCGTCCTCTTTTCACACTTGGTGGTGGCGGGCACCGCCATCGTGCTTATAAATCTTTATGAAGGAGGGGCGCTCCGCGGAAAAATTATTGAAAAATTGCGACCGTGGCTGCCGCTCGTCAATCAGTTTTCGCTCGGCGCGCTCTTTAGCGGCTTTCTCGTCTTTTATTCGCGGAGCGGATCACTTGTGGCGAGCTGGCCATTTCTCTTCCTGCTGGTCGGTATTCTTATCGGCAACGAACTATTCCGTAAGTACTACATTCGGCTTACCTTTCAGATGAGCGTATACTTCCTCGCCCTTTTTTCTTTCTCCATCTTTTACCTGCCGATCATCTTGAACGCCATTAACGCGTGGGTCTTTGTTCTAAGCGGTCTCGCAAGTTTGGCAGTTATGGCGCTCTACCTTTATCTTCTCACTCTACTAGTACCGGCCCGAATGAAGCAAGCCAAAAAACTCATTGTTGGGAGTATCGGCACCGTTTTTATTCTCATTAATATTTTTTACTTCACCAATATTCTCCCGCCCATACCGCTTTCTCTCAAAGAAGCCGGCGCCTACTATTATATTGCGCGGTCGGGAGAAGGGTATCTCATGCTTGAGGAGGATCGGCCGTGGTATCGGAGGGTTTTTCCTCGGCGGACGATATCGCTTAGCGGTCCGGGCGAGCCGGTGTATGTTTTTAGCGCCGTTTTTGCGCCGACTGATCTTTCTACCAACATCATTCATGACTGGCAGTACTATGATGAGGTGCAAAAAAAGTGGACAAGCACCAACCG
The DNA here is from genome assembly GCA_030647855.1 of bacterium. GTDB lineage: Bacteria > Patescibacteriota > Minisyncoccia > Phycocordibacterales > JAUSIJ01 > JAUSIJ01. The sequence continues at coordinate 10,822 of JAUSIJ010000047.1, forward strand.
AGTGCAGTTCCCCATTAGCGGCGGCAGAGACGGCGGTTATCGAGGCTACTCGGTAAAATCAAACGCCACTCCTGGCAAATGGCGGGTCAATATAGAGACGCTTCGCGGGCAACTTATCGGAAGAACAACATTTTACGTCGAATACACAAGTGAGCGGCCGGTCCTTCAAACGACTATCGAGCTCTAGGTTCATTTGCTCTGCCGCCGAGTTCTCGGGCGTGTGCTTTGACTATTAAAAGTCTCGGGAGAGAAGCGCTTGACGTTTTTAAGCGCTTGTCTATAGTAATGGCAGAACACAGGAGGTGTTATGGTCACCGATGTCCCCATGTGTGCGGTCGGCTTAGCTACCGATAGGCTCACCGACGAGGAACTTGGCTGCTTTACCGCGCTACTCCACGTATCGGACAGAGTCCATCGCGATGAGTTCAGCCACTTTCCGTGGTTTCGGCATGTTGAAGAGCTCTTCGACAATGATGCCGGACTTATTTCTAGCGAAGCGGTCGAGTCCATCCTCGCGCTTTTGCAAGATCGCATCATTCTAAGGAGCGCTCGCTCCAGTCAGTAAAAAACAAACCAGAGGCACTACCTCTGGTTTTTTTATTCCTTTTTTATTTCAACTTTTTTCCGATTGCCCTTGGTAATGCCCGAATTTGTCGCATAGGTTATAATAGCGTGGTGGGAAAAATTCTTAAATAACGCAAATACATGGAGCGGCTGATAGAGTGGAACAGGGTAACATGGTATTCGCGGGTGCTTGCCCTGGTTATTTTTCTCGGGCTTATTCCAGTAATTTCTTTCTACATCGGCGGGGAGTATCAAAAAACCATTAAATATTTAGAAGAAGTAAGTACGTTTACTAATTATGGAGCATGACGATAAGATACAAAAAACGGATGAGGAGTGGGAAAGGGAACTGACCCCGGAACAGTACAGAATCATGCGGGAGAAGCAAACGGAGGTTCCTTACAGCGGCAAGTATGTTCATACCAAAGATAAAGGCGTCTACCGCTGTGCCGCCTGTGGGGCCGAACTCTTTTCCTCCGATACCAAGTTTGATTCGGGCACCGGCTGGCCAAGTTTCGCCGAAGTGCTCGGCAATGATCGGGTCAAGACAGGGCATGACACGAGCTCTGGCATGGAACGCGTTGAAGTGACCTGTGCTCGCTGCGGGGCGCATCTCGGCCATGTCTTCGACGACGGTCCGACCGAGACTGGCAAGCGCTATTGCATTAATTCGGTCTGTCTCGATCTTGATACGGGAGAAGCTCGCAAACCCGACCAATCCGCATAGTCGCTCGCTCTGAAGGGCCTTGACATTCTTCGGTGGCTCGCTATGCTCAAATAAGAAGATTCTTAGGTCTAACTCTCCCCTCCCACAGCGGTTCAGGTTGCCCCCCCTGATCCGCTGTTTTTATTGGCGATACAGCGAAAGTCATAGAAAGTTACAGCTTTTTTATTACCGGGCAACTATCTACCTGTGGATAAGAAAAATACTAACCACCGGCAGGTGCTACACTATAGATAGGTTTATCCCTTAGCTCCCCTCCGGGCAGCGGTTCGAGGTACCTATCCCGTTCCGCTGTTATTTTTTACTTTATTTATTTTGGCTAGCGAGGAGCGCGTGGCTGCTTGCAGACACAGCGTCCGAGCGAAGACAAAAGATAGGTTGAATACCGCGCCGCTCATCGAGTTCATCGAATCTGATGATTCTCTGAATCAGAAGATCTGAGACTCGGAGAGTCGAACGACTTGCCGCAGGGGACTATATCTGCAATAGTTGCCCGACATGCAAAGCGCGCTCCAAAAACTTATCGATGATGTTCGGAAACTCCGGAACTCGGAGCCCTATTTTTCAAGTGAGGTGAGAACCTGTTCTATTTGTTGATGGAGCTTCTCGAGGCTCTCATTATTGGTAAAAATATGGTCTGCAGCCTTGATGCAGGCTCGTAAATTGGACCGCCAAGGGGCAGTTGAGACGTTCTCGCGTTCTTCGTCGCTCAGAAATTTTTTATAGCTCACTTGGTCCGTTTCACTTTGCCGGGACCTTATTCGCTCGTAGCGGAGCTCCGCTCGAGCATCAACGGCAAAGAGGGTAAAGGTCGGACACAGTCGGCGGAGTGTTTCTATTTCTCCCAAGGCTCGGACTGACTCGATCACAGCATTTTTACCCGACTCCGCGGCCTCCGCGTAGAGTTTTTCCATTAAGTAGCCGGGCGATATATTTTTTCTAAACTCGGTAGCCACGGTATGCATTGAATCACGGTTGAGCGGCAATCCTCTTTGTTTGACTTCTTTCGTGAGCAGTGCCCGAGCAGAAAAGTGAGCGAACCCTCTGGTTTTTGTGAGGTACTCTACCACGGTCCCTTTGCCCGCTCCGAAAGTGCCGGTGATGCCAATGACATTCATGCGAGCATAGTAGCAAAAAGCCTGCGAGCGCGCGACTCCACTCATATATTTCGA
>JAUSIJ010000053.1 GCA_030647855.1 bacterium
TCATTGATAACAAAGACGCCACCAACGAAGAACTGCTTAATTTTATAAAAGGCCCGGACTTCCCGACCGGCGGAGTGGCTTTCGGACTAAAGGACATTCATCACGCCTATGCCACTGGTCGCGGGGGCGTTGTCGTCCGTGGCGATGCCGAAATTATCGAAAATAAATCAGGTCAGTACCAAATTCTCATCACTTCTATACCTTTTCGAGTGAACAAAGCCGAGCTCATCATTAAAATTGCCGATTTAGTACGGGACAAGCAGCTCGAGGGTATCAGGGATATTAGAGACGAGTCAACGAGGGACATCCGCGTCGTCATTGATCTAAAGAACGGCGCCCAGCCGCAGACGGTGCTCAATTATCTCTATCGTCATACACAGCTTGAGGAAACTTTCCACTACAACATGGTTGGCTTGGTTGATGGAGTCCCGCAAACTCTCTCGCTCAAAGGCATTCTCGAAGAGTTTATTTCTCACCGTCAAGTGGTGGTCAAGCGGCGCGGCGAATTTGATCTTCGCAAAGCGGAAGAGCGCGAACACATTTTGCTCGGTCTCACCAAAGCCCTCGATCACATTGATCGCATCATAAAGCTCATCAAAGCGTCGAAGGACGTTGAAACGGCCAAGGCGGGGCTTATCAAAGAGTTTAAGTTTTCCGATCGTCAGGCCGTCGCCATCCTCGATATGAAACTGCAGCGGCTTGCCGGTCTCGAGCGCAAAAAGATTGAGGATGAGCTTCGCTCGATCCAGGAGCTCATCAAAACCTTGAAGGAACTGCTCGGAAGTCCCAAGAAAATGCTCGGTGTTATCAAAGTCGAACTCAAAGAAAACGCCCTGAAGTACGGCGATGAACGCAGAACCAAGATCATGCGGCATGACGCCAAAGTGCTGTCTCCGGAAGATCTTGTAGCCGATGAGGAAAACTGCCTTGTCCTGACGGCTGGCGGTTATATCAAGCGGACCAATCCTGAAGAATTTCGAAAACAGCGCCGCGGGGGAGTCGGCGTTATCGATCTCGATACCAAAGAGGAGGATTTTGTCAGCAATTTTTTGACCACCAGCACCCACAGCGATCTTCTGTTTTTTACCGACAAAGGCAAAGCCTACCAAATGAAAATGTTTGAAGTACCCGAAGGGCGCCGGGCAACGCGCGGCAAATCCGTCATGAACTTCCTATCGCTTGGATCAGAAGAAAAAGTAACGTCGGTGCTGCCCATGTCCAAGGCCGACAAAAAAGACGACCGATCGCTTCTTATGATCACTAAAGAGGGCGTTGCCAAAAAAGTGGCAGCCAAAGGTTTCCATGATGTTCGCCGGAGCGGCCTCATCGCCATAACGCTTCACGCGAGCGACCTTTTGATGTCGGTGTCCTTTGTTGAAAAAGGGGACGAGATAATCGTCGCTACCGCCCGGGGCCAGTCTATCCGTTTTAAAGAATCCGATATTCGCGAGATGGGCAGGAACGCGGCTGGCGTTATCGCGATGAAGCTTGGGAAGGGTGACTTCATCGTTGGAGCGGACGTCGTTAAAAAGAGCTTTAAAGATCCTCAATTTTTAGTTGTCATGGCCAACGGTTTCGGTAAGAAGACGTCTCTCAAGGAATACAAAGTACAGCGCCGCGGCGGTTCCGGCATAAAAACGGCAAAGATAACAGCCAAAACGGGCAACCTCATCTCTTCAAAAGTGGTAATGGAAGAAGACGAGGAGATAGTAGCAATGTCCAAGAAGAGTCAGGTGATCCGCGTGGATATTAAAGAAATTCCCAAGCTCGGCCGACAAACCCAAGGCGTCCGCATCATGAAGATGCGCGAAGGAGACAGCATCGCCTCGCTCGTTATCCTATAGAGGTCGCTCGGACTTTACTTCTAAAAGCACGGATAAATTCTTGCCCGCTTCGCCAAAGCTCCAGCGAGGCGAGCTAGAATTTTCCTCGAGCTCGCGCCGACGCGCTCGCTAGTCTTTTCCAAGCAAAGTATTCGCTCTGATGGAAAACGTAGTAACTTGGAAGCGACGCTTCCAAGTTACTATTATTTAAAATCTTCCCTCCACCCCAGCGAGGAGTATTTTCCATATTTTGCATCAAGGTTGAACCTCGCTGCAGCGAGGTTCAACCTTGATGACTTGATAATGGGCGCGTTTTTTTTTCATTTAAGCGAGGCTTTTGTTTCCAAGAGACTCTCGGAGCCCTCACGGGCAGGGCTTTCGCCGCAGGCGGAAGAGCGAGGGCGAGAGGGAGCGCAATTTTCTCGCTGGGAAAATTGACGCGTGCTCTTGGAAACAAATGCCGAGCGGCTGTATAATTAAAGGACGAATATGTTCACCGATCCGCAATCTAACATTCGCCAATTCGGATTAGCCGACGGCATGCACATTGCGGATCTTGGTTCTGGCACGGGAGCATATTCACTCGCCGCGGCAAAAGCGATCGGCGGTAATGGCAAAGTGTACGCCATAGACGTCCAGAAAGACCTCCTCGAAAAGCTCAAAAACGAGGCTCGTGCGGAACATTTGACCAACATCGAAACGATTTGGGGAGATATTGAGAAAGTCGGGGGCACAAAACTGGCCCCGGCTACCGTAAGCGGCGCCATTATTTCCAATATTCTTTTTCAATTGACGCACAAATCGACCTTTGTTGAGGAGGTCAAGCGGATTTTGAAACCTGGCGGCAGGGCATTTGTGGTTGACTGGAGCGATTCCTTTGCCGGCACCGGTCCGCAGCCCCAAGATGTGGTCAGCAAAGAAGTGGCCAAAAAATTATTCATCGAAAAGGGGTTCAAGCTTGATAGGGAGTTTCAGGCGGGTGCCCATCATTATGCGCTAATCCTCTCCAAACTGTGACCAAATTTCAAGTTTTTTTTATCGGCGGTCTTGTTCTCATTACCCTCGTCGGGGTGATGCTTTTTGCCACCTATCAGGGGAATTCGCGGCAAGGTACGGTCAAGGTGGAGGTCTGGGGAACAATTCCCGCCTCAAAATTCCAGGAAGTGGCAGATTCTCCGGAACTTCGCGATAAGACGCTTGATTTTACCTACCGCGCCAAAAGTGAGGCGACATTTGAGCAGGAGCTTATAGAAGCGCTCGCTCGGGATGCCGGTCCGGACGTCATTATTCTCCCGCATGAGCGCATCTTGAGCCTTGAGGACAAGCTCATGCCGATTCCTTACGAGTCAATTTCACGAAGAATCTATCGCGACTCATTTGCCGAAATAGGGGATTTGTTCCTGCTTCCTGAGGGAATTCTTGCCATTCCTTTTGCTATCGATCCCCTCGTTATGTATTGGAACAAAGATATTTTTTCATCGGCCGGTGTCGCGGCGGCGCCCAAGAACTGGGAAGAACTGATTTTCATCTCGCCGCAGATCACAAAAAAAGATTCGTCGCAAAATATTACAACAAGCGCGGCCGCCCTCGGAGAATTTCGCAATATCGCCCATGCTCGGGAAATCCTTTCCGCCCTTATGCTTCAGGCGGGCACACCGGTTATCGTGCGGCAAGAGACGGATGACCGCTCGATTGCCGCCGTAATGAGCCAGCGTCCGGGACAGGAACCGCGGTTGCCGGGAGAAGCCGCTCTCGATTACTTTACCGAGTTCTCGAACCCGGCCAAAACGACCTATTCTTGGAACAAATCATTGCCGCTTTCACGCGATCAATTTACTGCCGCCACGCTTGCGGTCTACTTCGGCTTTGCCTCCGAACTCGATGAAATTGCCGAAAAAAATCCCAACCTCAATTTTGATATTTCTGAAATTCCCCAAATCCGCGATTCACGCACGGCGATAACGTACGGAAAATTATACGGTTTCGCTATTCTCAAAAAATCTAAAGTCCCTAACGCCGCCTATCAGGCCATTACCAAGCTCACTTCAAGCGAGGCGAGCACCGGCTGGAGCAAGGCGCTACTCGTGGCCCCGGCGCGCCGAAGCCTTCTTGGCGGCGCGCAAAGCGACGCCTTTCGCACGGTCTTTAATAAGAGTGCAATCAGAGCGAGGGCATATATTTCTCCTGGTTCGGCCGTTCTCGACCCGATTTTTCGAGATATGGTGGAGTCGGTTACCGCCGGACGCTTGAATTCAGGAGAAGCGGTGCGTCGTGCTGACAGCCAGATTAATGAAACAATACGGCAATGAAGGGGATACGTGCGGCTTTAATAATTTGTTTGGCATTAATGCCCATTGCAGTCGGGGCAGCTTCTCTTTTCAATTTTTGCGATGTTGATTGTAACTTCGGCCACTTTATTCTTTTGATTCAGAATTTCATTACTTTTCTTATTTTCTACATTTCCATTCCGCTCGCTTCCATCGCTTTCGCCTACGCCGGTTTTCTTTACATGACGGCGGGCGGGAAACCCGGTCAGATCGAGCGAGCGCACGGTATCTTCTGGAAAGTAATGTGGGGATTCATCTGGGTCATGGCTGGCTGGCTCGTGGTGTATACTATCACTAACACCTTACTTGATTCAGGCTATTCATTTCTTAAGCCATGAAGCGTACGCTCGCTATACATTTATTTACCGCAAGCATCCTGTTTTGCCTCACAGTGCTTCCTTTTATCTCTCTGGCTGGTCACGGAGCGGAGCACTCTGACCCCGGTAGTTCAGTAGGAAGCGGCTCGGGCGTCGGTATCACCAACCCTCTCAAAAGCAAAATTAATAACATTCCCGCCTTCCTTAACGAGCTTCTTGACATCGCTATTATGCTCGCCGTGCCTGTGGCTGTCATGGCAATTATTTATGCCGGCTTTCTCTACGTTACCGCTCGGGGGAACGTGACAAAAATTTCCGATGCTCATCGCACTCTCCTCTACACGGTTATTGGTGTGGCAGTACTTTTTGGCGCGAAGATTATTGCGGCAGTTGTTAGCAATACCGTTAACAGTCTGAAGGGTTAGTATGAGAATTTTTAAATTTTTTGCACTGCTTCTGGCTCTCATTGTTCCAACGCGGCTGTATGCCCAAGCCCCCGTCAATTTGCGCGATCTCATTAACCGCTTTTTTGTCGCTCTTATCAATCAAGTGGTGCCGATCATCGTCGGAGCGGCGCTCGTCATCTTTTTGTGGGGACTGGCACGTTTTATCCTGAACGTCGGTTCCTCAAAGGACCAGGAAGAAGGCAAGAGTCTCATGAAATGGGGCATACTTGGTCTCTTCATCATGGTTTCGGTCTGGGGCATACTACTCATTCTCGTCCGAAGTTTCGGTTTTCGCTTCGGCATACCGCAGCAGCCATGAGAGACAAACTGCAAAAAACGTTCGCATTCCTGATCGTTTTCTTCCCGCTTGTTTCTTACGCTGCCTTTTACAATCTGCAAGGGTTTCTTTTTGAGCTGACGCGCTTTTTGAACCTTCTTGTTCCGGTCATTACTGGAGCCGCTCTTCTTTTC
>JAUSIJ010000064.1 GCA_030647855.1 bacterium
GAGTATGAGGTGGAGAGCTTGGCCCACTTTGAAAAGATGCTCGCTGACTACAAGAATATGCAACCGGAAATGAAAGCGAAGATGAGCGGTTATACCGAGCTCTACCAGAGCGGCAAACGGGAGATTTTTCAAGTAGTTGAATAGCTAGAGCTCAACTCTCGAGAACTGGTAGGCGCCTACGAAAAGAATAGCGATGCTGACACCGATAAGCACGCCGAGACTGACAAAGGGTGAAAAGACGTTCGCACCGCTTAAAGCATAGCGCATACCGTCGATACCGTACGAAAGCGGGTTGATTTTTGTAATGAATTCGAGAAATTTCGGTAGTCCTACGATCGGAAAGATCGCTCCCGAAAGAAAAAATAGTGGCTGAATAACGAAGTTAATGATGAGTGGGAAGCCCTGCATATCATCAAGCCGAGCGGCGATGGTGGTACCAAGCGCGGCAAAAAGAAAAGCAATGAGAATAAGGTAGAGAAAAGCCAGTGGTAGCATGGCAAGACTTTCCGGCCGAAATCCGGCCGTGAGAGTGATAAGAAATACAATAACCCCTTGAATCGCGGCTATGGTAGCGCCACCAAGCGTTTTGCCGATGAGGATGCTGAACCGTGAAACCGGCGCGACAAAAGTCTCCTTGAGAAAGCCAAACTGCTTCTCCCATATGAGATCAACTCCATTGAAGATGGCGGTAAATAATATGGTCATGGCAATGATTCCTGGAGCAAGAAACTGTATGTAGTCCCCTTCACCAGCTCGCGCGTATATAGGACTTAGGCCGAAACCGAGGGCAAACAGAAAAAGGACCGGCTGACCAAGCGCTCCCACGAGACTGGCTCGTTTGCGTATGAATCTTTTTAATTGTCGCAACCAGAGAATATAAATAGTTCTCATATTAGCCCATCAGTTTTCGATTAATTTTCATGATATTTTGTCCCACATTGCCTTCCTCTTCCCTGATTTCATGTCCCGTGAGACTGATGAAGGCATCTTCAAGGTTATTCGCACCAGTACTTTTACGGATTTCTTCCGGCGCACCTTGTGCAATAATTTTGCCGTGATCAATGATAGCAATTCTTTCTGCGATGCGGTCTACCTCCTCCATGTGGTGAGTTGTAAAGAAAATTGTGACTCCTTCCACTTTGTTCAAATTGCGAACGTAGGTCCAGATGTGATTGCGTGTCTGCGGATCAAGGCCGATTGTCGGTTCATCGAGAAAGAGCACTTTAGGGTGGTGGAGCAAGCCTCGAGCAATCTCAAGTCGGCGCTTCATGCCGCCTGAAAAAAACTTAACGTAGGAGTCCTTGCGGTCGGTTAGCTCGACTAATTCGAGCAATTTCGGGATCCGCTCCGTGTACAGTTGCTTTGAAAGATCGTAGAGAATGGCGTGAAATTGCATGTTTTCATATGCAGTCAGTTCATTGTCGAGGCTGGGGTCCTGAAAAACGATACCGAAGGACCGTCTGGTAGCGGCAGGATTTTCTTTTACGTTATGCCCATCGAGAAAGATTTCGCCTTGAGTTGGGCGCAGTAATGTGGTGAGCATTTTAATCGTGGTCGTCTTGCCGGCACCGTTCGGTCCTAGAAAAGCAAAAACTTCTCCCTTGGCCACTTCGAGCGAAATATTATCAACTGCCGTGAAGTCGCCGAATTTTCTGGTTACGTTTTTGATTTTGATCATATAGCAACAATATATAAACTAAATGAAAAATATATTCGCATGACTGCGACCAAGATGAGCTAGATTACTATATTACCATTAACTGTCTCAATCGAACGGATTAGTGATATAATAAAGTATATGACGGGATATGGGTTTAGTGGATCCATGATGGGAGGGGCTGGTGTCTATGGCGTACTTACATGGCTCGTATTGTTCATAGACGCAGTGCTTCTCGGCATCTGGCTCTGGAAACAAATAAAGAAATAATCGGCAAAACTTTTCTCCTTCTCATTCTAGCGAGGAGTATGCAGAAAAAAGACTTACGGAGAGCTTATTCTCTGCTGAAGCGAGCTATTTGTTTCCTAGAGACTCTCGGAGCCAAAACGGGCATGGGACAACCGCCTTCTAAGCGGTTGTGAGTTTTGGCGAGAGGGAGCGCAATTTCCTCGCAGGGGAAATTGACGCGTGCTCTTGGAAATAAATACCTCGCGCCCATTTATCCACAGGTTGTCCCCGAAATAAATTGACATAGCGAGCCCTTGGGATAGACTGACCCTTAGCTTTGATATTAGGGGACGGTGTCCATCGGATGGGCACCGTCCCCGGATCGCGTGGAAACACCCGATCTTAGAGGGGCAGTTCTCCGGAACCGCCTTTTTTTGTATTCAACTCTTTTAAGTAATAAGGGCGAAAAGGTGTATGAAGCCGAAGGCAACAAGCGTATTGTAAATGAGGTTACCGGCAAGTAGAAACGGGAACATCGGGAGGAAACGGTATCCCGCGAGTGCCATCGGAATAACAAGGACTTCATTCGGCAGCGGCGCAAGGGCGGCAAAGAGAAAAAGGAGAAGAAACGGCGTGTGAGAGTACTTTTTTCTAAAGTTATCAAAAAAATCAATTCGCTTACGGAAGCCCTCTGACATAACCTGCCTACCGGCGGCTCCTACCATATAGGCCACTCCATCACCTATAGTGAGGCCGGCAGTAACAAGAAGCACCGTCAACCAAAAGTTAAGTCCGCTTTCGATAAACAGCGGCATGAAAGAGATGATCGGTATCGGTACGATAATATTGATACCACTCACTATGGATAAAAAGAAAATGCCGAGATAGCCGTACTCGGCAATAAAAACGGAAAGAGAACCCCCCACAACTGCTCGGCTAGCAAGATAAAAGGCAAAGGCGACGATAACGAGATATGAGAATATTTTAAGCGCGATCGCGCGAGTCACCAAATTATTATAGCAGAGTAACGTAACTACATTATGGAAGAGATAGATAGGCTATGTACGCGAAAAATTGACAACGCTCCCAGTCTGTTTCTTGTTTATAAAAATAGTTGACAGCACTGTTCCATCTGGTAAACTGTTTCGAGATGGATGGAATGAGTCGTTGATATGCATCGAATGGCTCTTGGCTAGAGGTAGTCTCCCTCAAAAGAGACAAGTCGCTTAACCGCGGCACCGATAGACGAGATACTCTCGAAGGCAGCAATGAATCAATTCATTCGTTTACGGAGGCGTGGAACCTTATGGGTTACACGCTTCTTTTTTTTGTCTAAATTATTTGTTTGACGTTTGGCTATTTGGCTTTAAAGTAAGGAGAGGTTGTTCTTCACAAGGAGTTTTATGCGTCCGCCCAAACTTCCTCTTGTCTGCCCACCTAACGCTTACAGGCTCATGGCGCAGCATGCGCCACGCTTCGGATCGCCCAACGTCCTCGTTGAAGGGGCCCTTGCAATCTCGATGCTCCTCGACCCGCAAGTGAAGCCCGCCTCCGTAATTTTTGAGCTCAATCGGATGGCGCTACATGTGAGAGATCTCGTTCCACGGCCAAACGCTTTGGCGAGGATCTCACACCTTAATGAATACTTTTACGAAGAACTTGGATTCTGCCCCTCTACCAAGGACGATCTTCGTCCCGAGCATCATTCGCTCTCAAAGGTACTGCGGGCTCGTCAAGGATCGCCGACTCTCCTCGCTTTAATTTATACCGAGGTCTTGAGGCAACTCGACATCAAAGCGTGGGGAGTCG
>JAUSIJ010000017.1 GCA_030647855.1 bacterium
CGCTTTATCAATGAGTTTATCAAACTCTCTCTTGTCTTTACGCACAAAGATGAGAGCGGCCCGGGGACCGCGGAGAGTTTTATGAACGGTCGTGGTAACTACATCAGCAAAAGGAAAAGGTGAGGGGTACGCGCCGCCAGCCACGAGCCCGGCGAAGTGCGACATATCAACCATGAGAATTGCACCAGAGGAGTCCGCTATTTCGCGGAATTTCTTAAAATCAATTATACGAGGGTAGGCAGTAAAACCGGCAACGATGAGATTTGGTTTCTCATCCTCTGCGATTTTTTTTACCTCGTCGTAGTTAATCTGTTCAGTTCGTTCGTCCACGCCGAAGCTTATTTGCTGCCACGCTCGTCCGGTAATCGAAACTTTATGCCCATGCGTCAGGTGTCCGCCGTGCGTTAGGCTCATGCCCATGATTTTTCCGCCGATCGGAACAAGACCGAGATACACCGCAACGTTGGCGGGAGAGCCAGAGAGCGGCTGGACATTCACATGCCACTTTGCGCTTGAAAGACCGAAAAGTGCGAGAGCCCTTTTTTGGCAAAGTTCCTCGAGTTTATCAATAAAAGTCTGGCCGCCATAGTAGCGTTTGCGAGGATAGCCTTCCGCATATTTATTCGTCAGTTCCGAGCCGAGCGCTTCGAGCACATCTTCCGAAACAAAGTTCTCCGATGCAATAAGATTGATCACCTTTTTTTGGCGATTTCGCTCTGCTTCAATAAGTTTTTGAATCGCCTTGTCTTTCATTAGCCCTAGTGTAGCAAAAGAAAACCCCACGTGCATGTGGGGTCTTGGGCGTTAGTTGAGGTATTCTTTTTTCTTTCTCTGCTGCTCGAGTTCGTAAGCCTGTCTCTGAGCTAATGCTTTTTTTAGTAGGGCAACCGCCCGGCGAAGAACTTGCTCTTTGGTCATAGAGGCAAGCTCCCGCTTTATTTCGTCAAGCTTTTGCTGCGTTTGAGGATCAAATTTGAATGCCTTTTTGGCCATCGTTTCTCCTATTTTCTCACTCTATTAGACCAAATGAGCTTAAAGAACACAAGAGTACGGCCGCTATGACCCTTGTAGTACAATTGAACCACTATGAAACCCCGCAGCGAGCGCACCCCGGACGGACAGTATCAGCGACTCCTGCGCGACATTTTGGAGAAAGGCGAGCGCACGCCAAGCCAGCAAGGGGTTGACGCACTGACACTAATCGGCCCGAACCCGATGCGCTTCCGGCTCGACAACGGTTTTCCTATCATCACCGAGCGCAACATGAGCCCCAAAACTTCCGAGATGCTTCTGGTAACTATCTGGCAGCAAGCAATTGCGGAAATTTTTGCTTTCATCAATGGCGCGCGCACACTCAAAGAACTCGAAGAATTCGGCTGCTCCTGGTGGAAAGACTGGGGTACGGCGGAAAAGTGCGCCAAGCGGGGGCTTCCGCCGGGTGATCTCGGCCCCGGTTCGTACGGCGCGGCCTTCCATGATTTCCCCACGCAAGACGGCGGCACCTATAACCAATTTAAAAATATTGTCGAGCAAATCATGGAGTTCCCTCATCTGCGCACCCATTTTATCTCGCCCTGGATTCCCCAATACACTATTCGCGGGAAAGGTAAGCAGCAAAAAGTGGTGGTGGCCCCCTGCCACGGCTGGATTCACATCCGCGTCATAGACGGCAAACTTACCCTGCACATGTTCCAGCGCTCGGCCGACGTGCCGGTCGGGGTTCCCTCAAACATGGTCCAGTATGCAGCCCTCACGCTCGCGCTCGCCGAAGTAACGGGCACTGAAGCATACGAATACGTGCACAGTTTTTCCGATGCCCATATTTACGTTGACCAGATACCGGCGGTCGAGACAATGCTTGCCCGCGAGCCGAAGGTGTTGCCAACAATGGAGCTCGCCGATAGAAAAAAAGATCTCTTTTCTTACCGCAAGGAAGACTTTGTCCTATCCGATTATGATCCTCACCCGGGCATCAAAGGAATCCCCGTCGCTATATGATCGCTATCATTGTAGCTACATCTCTAAACGGCGCGATCGGCTATCTAAACGAGATTCCGTGGTATCTGCCGCGAGACCTCAAGCGATTCAAAGAAAAAACGGTGGGTCACACAACACTCATGGGCAGGAAAACGCACGAATCAATCATCAAACGCCTGGGACATCCCCTACCCGACCGCAGATCGATCGTTCTGACGCGGCAGAAAAATTTCAAGGCGCCGGATTGTGAAGTCGCGTCTTCGTGGGAAGAAGCACTCGAGGCTACCAAGGGTGACAATCTTTTTGTCATCGGCGGCGCGGAAATTTATTCGCTGGCCCTACCCCACGCCGATAAGATTTTCCATACTTTGGTGCACACGGTGACCCTCGGCGATGCTTATTTCACATTTGATCCGTCGGCATGGCAATTGGTAAACTCGGAGCGAGTCGAGGCCGATGAAAAAAATGAATTTGCCTGTACTTTCAACGACTATGAAAGAAAATAAGAGGAAATTTATTAATTTTGTAAATATCGGCGAGGCGCGTTTGCCGGAACAAAAATCTGTGATGGAGCAGATTATTAAAGACGGCGTTTGCCCTTTTTGCCCGGAAAACTTGCGCCGCTACCACAAGGAGCCAACTCTTAGGGAAGGAAAATACTGGCTTCTCTCAAAGAATCAGTGGCCATACGAGCACACCAACGCCCATTTTATCGCCATCCATAAGGAACACATTGAACATATTAAGGATCTCGCCCCCGAGGCGGGGGCGGAGCTCGTAGTGCTCTTCGCCTGGGCGGCGCGGGAGTACAACATTCCCGGCGGAGCGGTTGCCATTCGGTTTGGCGAGAGCGAGCACGGCAATTATGGCAGTTCGGTGCTACACCTCCACGCCCACCTGATCCAGCCGGACCTCGAAAATCCACAGGGTGAAAAAATAAAATTTAAAATCGGCCAGCCTATAGCTAAAAATTGACACTTTCTGCCATTCTGCTATTTTCTAAGCAGCCAGCCAGTTCTTTTGAGAGGAGCGCTCAATGCCAAATGATCTCGGCACGATCGAGAATTCTCGTACCCCAGATCAATATCGCCACATGCTGGCAACTATTGGTAAGGGTATCTGCCCTTTTTGTTCACTCGTGCTCTGTAAGGGCGAAGTTCTTCGAGAAGGGCTATTCTGGCGGATATGGCATAACCCTTTCCCCTACGAACACCATGCCTATCACTTTGTTGTCGCCCACAAGGAACACAAGACTGATATTCTCGACCTCACCGCCGGTGAATGGGCAGAGCTCGGCGAGTTCAACCAGTGGGCGATCAGGAAATTTAAACTCCCCGGTGGAGGTCTCGTAATGCGTTTCGGCGATCCGGCCTTCAATGCCGGCACTATTCGCCACCTGCATGCCCATATCCAAAACCCTGATCTAAGGGGGCCAGCTAAAGCAACTTTTGCCAAGGACATATGCCCCCGAGACATAGAACAAGCCATCCGAGAATCATACGATGAAATGCTCGGCTAGCAAAAACCAACCACCACGTCGCTGGTGGTTTTTTTGTGGGCCTCGGTGAGAATGATTCCCGAAATTTTTACTCAACAAAAACAACTTCAACACCTTGCACCCTGAGCACCCGCTCTCCATCAAGTACAGCATACCCGCCACCGCAGTAAAGTTTTTTGATGCCTGAATAGGCAATGAGCTTGGCGCATGGAGGGCACGGGAATGTGTTCACATACATGTCAGTATCTTCTAGCGCTATACCCTTGCGAGCAGCCTCTGCGATAAGACCTGCCTCTGCGTGAACCGCAGTCGATAGCTCGATATTATCTCCCTTGTGAAAGCTGTTGCGGGGATCTCCGTCGAGATACGGTTGATGTTCTGAAGGAACGTGCCGATTGTGGTCTACAAGCAATAGTTTTCCGTCCTTTACGATAGCTGCCCCCACTCGCCGCCACCAATCTGAACTTTTTTCCGCCTCCGCGAGCGTTTGAGCAATTATTTCTCGATCAAAAGTATCCCTGGAAATCCGGAAATCGCCATGAACCGGTTTTTCCTCGGCCGTGTTATGTTTGTTCCAGCGCAAAAAGATGGAATCATACGTCGTGTCCATATCCTTAAAATACTTTTCGGCAATAGTCCTCGTTACATCTTCGTCAGAGAGCACAACTTTTGGTTTTAATTCTCTAATTTCCTCTAGAGCCGCTTCGTCTAGTACTCTCACCGAAGAAATAATCCCGAGACTTTCTATTGCTTTTTTCATTGATTCGGGATCAAGGGCCCGTATTTCTTTGGCCAGATAATCAAATTCCGCAATCAATTTTTTACCAAAGATAAAAAGAGCATCGCTATCTTGATGCTTTTCAAAGAGTTCCCGATAGCCTTGGTGAAGGACCGGCACATAGGCGATCAGTACTTTTTTCATTTTTCCTCTTTAACCCCCGAGAGCACCTCACTTATTGCCTGCATAAGCCGCGGCGTCAGTGATTGTTCTAGTTTCTTGGCAGTTTTAATTTGGAGCAATCTTATTTTGGCGCTCGTAGAAGTTGTCGCCTGAGGATTGAGCACGCGCACTTGGCCGCAGAATTTCTTAAGCTCTTGGATCTGCTTGTTGCTATAGGTATTTTTGGTGGCAATCAATACGTCGGGACGCACTGTCTTTATGAGCGACCATTTGGGCATGCCAAGTTCCTTAAGCACTACTACGTCGACTGCACGCAAGTGAGTAAGCATCTCCAGCCGTTCCTCCTGCGGTACTACTGGTCGGTCGGGGCCCTTACGAGTACGGACCTTTTCGTCGCTGTCGACACCTACGATCAAGATGTCACCGTGCTGCCTGGCCTCCTCAAGATAGCGCGCGTGACCAATATGAACCATATCGTACGTGCCCTGCGTCAGTACAATGCGAAGTCCTAAACCTTTACAATGCTCAACAAAAGTCCTAACTTTTTGATAATCGGTCATCGAGCGGTCCTTGAAGTTAGACGTTTGGCCGAATATTCCGTTGCGTATGAAACCTGCTTCTTGCATAGCTATCGTTTGTTAGCACTATAGTATACAAAAAAACCGCAGTGGTCCATTGCGGTTTTTTGTCTATATTTATCCCTTAACCTCGACACCCATCGAGCGTGCGGTGCCAGCAATAATCTTGATAGCAGCGTCAACATCGTTGGCGTTGAGGTCTACCATCTTTTTTTCGGCGATTTGCTTAAGCTGAGCTCGGCTTATGCTGCCGACCTTGCTCGCCACATTTTTGCCGGAGCCTTTTTCCTTGCCGATTGCTTTGAGAATGAGCTGAGAAGCTGGCGGCGTCTTTAAAATAAAACTAAACGACCGGTCTTCATAGACAGAGATTTCTACCGGCGTAATATCGCCCATCATTTCCTTAGTGGCGTCGTTAAACTGCTTGACGAACTCTCCGATATTGATACCGGCTTGGCCAAGCGCCGGGCCGACCGGCGGCGCAGGGTTCGCTCTCCCCCCGGGAATCTGCAATTTTAATTTTTTAACAATTTTTTTAGCCATGTGATTAGGCTCTAGGATACTAGGCTCTAGGCTTTAGGTCAAGCTTTGTTTGCTAGGGCCCAGTGCCTAACGCCTAAATTTTCTTTACTTGAGGAAAATCGAGCTCTACGGGCGTTTCGCGGCCGAACATCGGCACGAGGACCTTAACCTTGCCGCGAGCCTCATCAACTTCATTGACTTTGCCCTCTAGTTCCTTGAACGGTCCGTCGACGATCATTACCGGATCATCAACAGCGAGATCGATAGTGTGCTTAACCGTTTCAGAATTCATACGCTTAAAGAGATCGTCTACTTCCCCCTTATCAAGCGGAACTGGATAGACCCCCGAGCCGACGAAGCCGGTAACGCGAGGGGTATTTCGGACAACATACCATGAATCATCCGTAACCATCATCTCCACCAGCACGTAGCCGGGATAAATTTTTTCCTCTTCCTCAACTCGCTTGCCTCCTTTGATCTTGATTTTTTTCTCCGTCGGCACAATCACGTTAAAGATCTTATTTTCCATGCCGAGCGATTCGATGCGCTGTTTGAGATTCCGGGCAACCGCATTTTCATAGCCCGCATAGGTATGGATGGCGTACCAATTTTTTTGTCCTTCAATTTTTTGTCTCGACATAGTTAGAAAATTTTAAGAACTTCCTCCAACCCAAGCGAAAAAAGAAAATCAAAAAGCCCCAGGTAAAAAGCCGTCACCAATGATACTGCTATAACAAGCACGGTATAACCGATCGCCTGCCGCCGCGTTGGCCAGCTGACGTGTTTTAACTCACCTTTTGTTTCTTTTACGTAATTCACTACACCCAT
>JAUSIJ010000018.1 GCA_030647855.1 bacterium
AAAATCGACCCATCAAGCATCCCGGGCGCCCGAGTGGGAGTCCTCGCCTGGCCACTCGACAGCGTTATGATTACCCAATATTTCGGTCACACGGATTTTTCGCGATCAAACTCCACGCTCTACAACGGTAACGGCCATAATGGTGTCGATTTCCGGGCAGCCGTCGGAACACGGGTCTTGGCGGCGCTCGAGGGCACGGTTCTCGCCGTAGGCGATACGGACCTCGTTTGCCCCGGTGCGTCATACGGCAAATGGGTATTGATCGAACATCCGAACGGACTCTCATCGCTCTACGCGCACCTCTCGCTTATTAAAGCCACTCAGAGCCAGAACGTTGCAACGGGGGATATCGTGGGTTATAGCGGCAGTACGGGCTACTCAACAGGACCGCATCTCCACTTCACCGTCTATGCCTCGCAAGGAGTCAAAGTAAACACGTACAAAAGCAAGGTCTGCGGGGGAACATACATCATGCCGGTGGCAGATCTCCGCGCTTACTTAAATCCACTTTCATATCTGCCGACTCTCTAATACAATAGTGATATGCGAGGGAAGAGGGGATTCATCGGCACGGTCATCATAATCGCGGTCATCATTTTGGCTGTCAGTTATTACGGCTTTGACCTACGCCAGGTCATCGAGTCGCCGACCACCAAAAAAAACTTCGCCTATGTATGGCAGATCCTCGTCTACATCTGGAATAATTTTTTGGTTGAACCATTTGCCGCCATATGGCATTATACGATTACACTGATAAGATTTATTGCCGACGTAGTGCGAGTAAAATGAGAAAGTACTTTCTCATTTTCGAGCGGAGAACAGCAAAATAAGGGATTAAATACCCCGCGGCAGATCGAGTTCATCGAATCTGATGATTCTCTGAATCAGAAGATCTGAGACTCGGAGAGTCGAACGACTTGCCGCGGGGTATAATACCTTTTATTAAGGAAACGATCGCTCAAAACTAACGGATGATATGTTTATAGGGACACTTTTTAAAATCTTGGCTATTCCTTCTGTCACGATTTTTTGTATCTTTCTTTTCTTGATCGGTAAAAAGGAGATGATCGACTCCTGCCGGGACTTGCTTTTCGGCTAAATGTGCCTATGATTAGGCACATATTTTCATAAGATTTTTATAATGCGCAGATAGGGTAGATTTATGAAAAGAAAACATAAAGTAGGTTTTACCTGCGGTGCACTCGATCTGTGCCACGCCGGTCATATATTAATGCTTAAGGAGGCTAAGCAAATTTGTGATTACTTAATCGTAGGGTTGCAGGAGGATCCGTCCACCGTAAAAGATATGGAGTACCGTGATAAGCTCAAGAATACACCCGTCATGTCGCTCGAGGAACGCCGTATTATTCTTGAGGGCATTAAGTACGTTGATGAAATCTTTACCTATACGGATGAAGAGGACCTCTACAATAAGCTCAAGAATCTCAAGTATGATGTCAGAATTTTAGGTACGGACTGGAAGGGGAAGAAGTACACCGGTCATGATCTTCCACATCATGTCTATTTTAACGAAAGAAATCATAACTATTCAACGACCGAACTCCGGCAACGCGTCTTTGAAAGGGAGCTCGAGAGCCGAAAAATCTTCAATACGAAGGGCGAGGTGCTAAGCGAACATTACGACAAAAATTAAAGTTGATGAATCAATCTATTTATAAGGCCTATGACGTGCGGGGTCTATATCCAGAGGAAATTAACGAACAATCTCTCGAACCGCTCGGTATAACTGCCGCTCATATATTTGGTGAGGGGATAGTTGTGGTCGCTCACGACGGACGACACGGCTCGAAGGAGCTCGCGGGTCACTTGGAACGAACTATCTCCGAAGAAGCTACCCGCATGGGGAAAAGAGTAGAAATCAAAGCGATCGGTCTGTCTACGACACCTATGTTTTATTTCCTCGTAAACCACTTGGGTGCTAAGGGCGGACTCATGCTGACAGCCTCGCACAATCCCAAAAATTATAACGGCGTAAAAGTTGTTCGAGAGGGCGCAGTTCCCATAAGCGGCAAAGAGCTTCGGGCAGCGGTTGAGACACTCTTACCAATATGAATTACCTAGAGACATACGCATATTTTCTTCGCTCAAAAATAGCGGCCGACAGACCTCTTCGAGTGGTATTTGACGCATCAAACGGCGTCACGGGCCTCGTCCTTAAAGACGTTTTTAATAAAGGTGAAATTGAGCCATTCATTATAAATGATGAGATTGACCCCGAATTCAGCGCTCACGGACCAAATCCGTTGGCGCAGGGAGCGGCGCTTGACTGCCAAAGGGCCGTCAAAGAGAACAGTGCCGCGTGCGGTGTCATTTTTGATGCTGACGGTGATCGCGCAATTTTTGTCGACGAGAAGGGAAGAGTCGTTCCATCATATGTCATTGCCGTACTTCTCTTTAAACACGGAAAACCGCCGTTTGTGGCCGATGAGCTTATCTATCAGTCACTCAAGCTCCTGCGACTAGCGGAAAGTGTCATTCCTTCGCCTGTAGGCGCTCACTACGTCAAAGAAGCCATGCGCACGAACGATGCTTCCTTCGGCGCCGAATTCTCCGGTCATTTTTATTTCGAGGACTTCTTTTTTCAAGATTCGGGAATAGTAGCCGCTATCCACGTCATCAATATTCTTTCAGAGTGTGACGTCACGCTCAGTCAGTTTTGGGACAACCTGCCACGATTTATTCTCACGTATGACGAAGTTAGTCTGACATCGAGGACGTGGATGGAGATCGAACCATTTATACTTGATCTCTACGCAAAAAAGGCGCAGGACGTTGGCAAACGGGACGGCGTAACTTTAAGTCTGCATAATCAATGGATCAATATACGGCCTTCGAATACTGAACCGCTCCTTAGAATGACGGCAGGGGGTGAGAGTGAAAAAGATAATTTAGTATTGATCCAGGAGATAAAAAATTTGGTCTCAAAAAAATAAAAGAGCGGCAGGGGAGGAGGCGTCGAGGGAAGCGCCCGATTGTATATATAGTAATGTCGCAAAATCTATATTGTGCGACGTACCTATAGCTTACTTAAAGCTCTTCCTTTAATCGCTTAAACCCTCTCCCCCTTTGTGGTGAACAGCATGACCGCCAAATTGTTTTCGCATGAGCGCCACGATTTTATTTGAGAATTTTTGCTGATTTATCTTGTCCCCCGATTCTTTTCGCACCAATAGGGCATCCTTAATAACCCGAACATCGACACCAAGCTCTTCTGCTACTGCAACCGTCCACTCTCCTTCCCCGGTCGAATCAATCCGCCCACTGATCGTCTCGAGGTCCTCGTACTCAAAAATATTTTTGCAAAGATCTATGAGCCAACTCCTTATCACCGATCCTTTTTGATACACCGTGGTCACCCCCAGGAGATCGAAATCAAAGCCGCTCGCCTCGAGTACCGCATATCCTTCGGCAATTGCTTCCATCATGCCGTATTCGATGCCGTTGTGAACCATCTTGGCAAAGTGACCCGCGCCATTTTTACCGAGGAGCGCGTAGTTGTCGCCCTGCGAGAGCGTCTTCATGAGGGGCTCAATACGCGGCCATTCCTCTTTTGGACCGCCGACCATGAGCGAAAAACCGTTCTCCTCGCCAAAAACACCGCCGGAAGTGCCACAATCGTAAAAAGCAATGCCGCGCTTCCCGAGTTCGGCCGCGCGCCTGATGCTATCTTTATAAAAGGAGTTGCCCCCGTCTATGACGATATCGCCCGTTCGAAGGTGAGGCCCTAGGTGGTCTTTGCCTGCAATAAACTCATCCACCAGTCTGTGCGGCAGCATAAGCCAGAAAATTCGACTATCACCCCGAAGCTTTCCGACTACCTCTCCGATTTCTTGTGAAGAGAATCCGCCAAATTTTTTAAATTCTATAACTGGCAATTCGGAGCGGTTCCAGGCGTAGATGCGGTACTTATGGTTGTGAAGTCGCCTCGCGATCTGACCACCCATTCTGCCCAAACCAAAAAGCGCTAGCGATATATTTTCTTCCATATCGCTCATTGTACCATTAGCACCCCGTCCCCTGGCTATTTGAAGGTAAGCGTGGTCAGAACAACGTTCTTGAAGTCCTTGCGGATCTCGTCATCTGGTCCTAGGTATGTTACCGAGAGTGCGACAATATTATCTTTGTAGAGAAGCGCTACCGTATCGCCGGTGTAAAGCCCGTCCCACGTGTAGGAAACGGCTTCCTTCCCCGACTGAGTAAGCGACATATAACTTCCGTCAGAGAGCTTGAAGTTAGACTGGTTAGTTTCCGTGAGCCATTTGTAAAGCTCGAGCTTTTCGATATTGTTCTGATAAAAATCAATCGTTATAGCGGTCGGCCCTTCGCGTGCTATGGTCGCCTCCCCTTGCCGAAGCCGTCTATTCTCTTCAGTATCTTCCGTGAGCATAATCTGGTAGTGCCCACGCTCTCCCGTCCCTACTTCTCGTTCCTCGAGGAAATAATTCGCCGGATATTCGAAGTTTATACCATAGATATCATTTGAGTAGCTCTTCCTCGTATTGAGAGACGGTTCCCTTCCCTCGTCGCCGGGCCCCTTAGTAAATGAGAAAATACTGCCAATGATCGCGACCGCTGCAATGAGCACGATGATTATTATGATTTGTTTGGTCATATCAAAGTATTATAACGTCAGATGAATTATTTGGTAACACTGCACTAGGAACGAGCTTCCGCAAACACGATCACTCGCTGGTCATACGTATTTTTATCTTCGAGCCATTTTCCGAAACAGGTTATGAGATTAAGTCGGGCAGTGTCATTTCGATTGAACACCTCTGACGCTGGATCATTATACCGGTAAAAAGATACTTCCGTCACCTCAAATCTAATTTTCTGGCCCGCATTGTCTATAACGTATAGAGAATCTCCGACCGCAAGCAGATGGAGATGCTTGAAAACCCCAGCAATCCTTGGAGAATATTCTCCACTGTCGACGTGCGCCCCCATGACGGCGCTCCCCTTCTCCCCTGGCAAGGTCCCGGGCTTGTACCACCCGATTTCCCTATAATTACTGGGTACGGCCATTTTTCCGTCACGGGTTAGCCCCATGGCTCGCACCGGCGCATCCACCCCTATGCGGGGTATAACAAGTCGGTTCGGCGCCTGTCGTGTCACTACCGATGCTGGCGTCTTTACAGGCTCGGCTTTCGCTATTGGCGAGATGGCAGCCTTTTTCTCCTCTCGTATCACACTGCCGGCTTCCGGTAATACGGGAGCCATGAGCGCTTTATGATGTCCAGAAAAAACAAAGGAGAAAATAATGATGAGGATAATAGCAGATGAAAGAATTTTTTTGTACATTGGAGCACATATCGCTTATGTGCCGTGCCATTGTACTACAAGCATTTCTTAATTTCATTCTTTTTTCATAAAAAAATAAAAACCGCTCGAGGCGGCACGCTATAAAACTCCAAACTATCCTTTGAAAATCTAGGAATCTAACTCAGCCGAAACAACAAGACGGCTCGTATATGTTCGTGCTTCGTCAAGCCATTCCCCATCACAAGTGATGAGTTTGAGCATCGATCGATCTCCCCCACCCCGATCACGGGAGGATTCGATTCCTCATCTTGGAACTCGCAGGAGATATCTATCTCCTGCGCCGGAGCATCCGAGAGAGCCGCGTCGACCGAGCCAATAAAAATGAGGCCAGCGGCATATATGGCCAGCGGCAGAGATATGCGAAAAAGATTTTTGGTCAGTCACTGCTTCATATCGGGAACTACAAAACAAGTACCCGCACGGGTACTTGTTTTGTAGTTTACACGTTACCTCGCCATCCGATACAGTACCACTGAACCTGCAATGATCATTGCTGCCACGGCCGCAATGATCGCCAGGTTTACAAAGGTATTTCCTCCGGCACCTGTTTCAGGAAGTCCAGGAGTAGTTGTTGCATCCTCGTAGGTTGTTGTCCAGTTGTCATCAAGGATCCCATTGTCATCATCGACTGTTTGTGCAAACGCCGGGATTGCGAACACCGCTCCGAACGCTATCACAAACGCCACAACGACTGCGGCAATTGCAATGTAGGTGTAAATACTTTTTCCGGTTATCATAAATTGAATCTCAAATAACAGCTAATAACTCGGCGTAATCAACCTATAGCATCCAGATTAAAATAAGATGAAAGCACCCATTGAGTGCTAG
Source organism: bacterium (assembly GCA_030647855.1). Classification (GTDB taxonomy): domain Bacteria; phylum Patescibacteriota; class Minisyncoccia; order Phycocordibacterales; family JAUSIJ01; genus JAUSIJ01. The sequence goes on from JAUSIJ010000018.1 coordinate 6,172, forward strand.
CTACAATACACGGCTAGATTTTCGATCAGTAAGATCACAGTTGAGACAAAAAAGGTTTGAATCGCAGATTTCCCTGCATTTCGGTTCCTTGGCATAAAGCGGGCTCGAACACCGCACGCAAGATATTGTGGTTATAAGAATAATTGCCACCATACCGTGTATAAGACGAGCAATGAAACTCAACCTTACAAGAAAACCCGTCCCCCACCATTATCAGCGTAAATATAATGGCTTCCCTCCCGGCCTAGGGGTGGTTTCCAGGTTAAGAAAAAATCCCCCAATTGTGGGGGACGGGTTCTGTATTAGCTATTAGCCTTGACTGTGGCTTTGGCTCTTCCCACCATCACGTCGAGACAATAGTTTTCGATTGTTCGTGGAAGTTTAAGGCCCCCCTCATCAAGAAAACGTCGATAGAGCCATGCACTCTTGGACTCGGCCGTAGCATTATCTTCTGACGCGTCGCTGTCATAGCCGCCGATGTCTTCCCCTTCTTGTTGTATGATCGCTTGGCGGAAGACCTCGGGAGCACTCAACCTGAGTTTCTTGGCGGCGTCCTTGAGCAGTTGATTCACAAGACCTCCTGTATGCTCTTGTTTTAGCCTAGCGCTCCCACACTAATTGTCAACGCAGATTACCCTTCCCTATTTATCTGCCAGCATGTTGCGATCTACCTCTGCCTTCTTTCCGCGCGGTCGCGGGTCACCGTAGCGATCGAGAATAATTTTTCAATGAACCATATGCTCATGGCAAGCGCAAGCACATATTGCTGAGCGAAAAAGGGCGAAGCGGCGTAAAAATTCATTTTGAATTCATATTGCACCATGGAGATTTTTTTTGTGCAATATGCAGCAGAAAGGTCAGTGATATAATCGCCCTACTAATGTCACTCGCACATTGGTCAAAGCAATTAAATTTAAATATGACAGATAATAATCAAAATATTGACGTTCGCAACGAGCTGGGCACCTACTATCTGACGAATGTCGCCATAAATACCACGGAGGAGGATTTTAAGATGACTCTTACTTCTACGAATGTCTCACAATCCTACGCGTGCAGTCCAAAACATGCCAAGAGAATTCTTC
>JAUSIJ010000022.1 GCA_030647855.1 bacterium
TCGCGGTGTACGAGACGTCGGCATCTTGGCGCGCTACCGGCATATTACCACTTTTGCCGCCGAGCGCGGCCAAGATGGGGAGCGCGATTCAAGACATGGCAAGAGCGGCAAAGATTTCACCCTAGATGTACCGATCGGTTCTGTTATGAGGAACCTCGCGACCGGCCGGGTTTTCGAGGTGCTCGCCCCCGACCAGTCGATCCTTATTCTTTCCGGCGGCCGGGGAGGATACGGTAACGAACATTTTAAAGCATCAACCAACCAAACGCCTCGTGAACATACCGATGGCAAAGAGGGAGAGGGGGCAGATTTTCTTATAGAGCTAGAACTTATTGCCGACGCCGGGATTATCGGCCTGCCAAATGCCGGTAAAACAAGTTTTCTTAACGCCCTCACGCGGGCCTCGGCCAAGGTTGGGAACTACGCTTTTACGACGCTTGAACCAAACCTTGGAGATTTTTACGGATTTATCCTTGCAGATATTCCTGGCCTTATCGAAGGAGCGTCGAGTGGAAGAGGCCTTGGCGACAAGTTTCTGCGCCATATTAAAAGGACTCGGCTTCTTATTCACTGCATCGCGCTTGATAGCCAATCGATCGAAGAAGACTACGAAACGGTCCGCCATGAGCTCGCCGCCTTCGGGGGCGAGCTCACCAGCAAGCCCGAAATCATCCTTCTCTCGAAGAGCGATCTTGTTTTGAAGGAAGTTGCGGAAGGACAGGCGCGCCTTTTTGAACAAAGAGGTAAAGAGGTGATACTATTCTCTTCATATGACGAAGAGGCCATAAAAAAGGCAGGGGGACTTCTGTCGGCTCGCCTAAAGGCAGACAATGAGTAATTCTAACTATTTCACCACTATCGGACTCGAGGTACACGCCGAACTCAAAACGGCGACTAAGATGTTTTGTAATTCGAAGAATGATACGGAGGAGAAGAGGCCGAATGTGAACGTCTGCCCCATTTGCATGGGTCATCCGGGGACGCTTCCTGTCATTAACCGCGAGGCGGTCAAGCATATTCTCAAGATCGGCACAGCGGTTGGTGGCGTAATAGCCGATTTTACCGAATTTGATCGAAAAAATTATTTTTACCCCGATATACCGAAAGGCTATCAGATCAGCCAGTACAAGTTTCCTTTGGTGAAAGGGGGCAAGCTTCGCGGGGTCAGCCTTACTCGCATCCATTTGGAAGAAGATACGGCAAAATCAACCCATGACGTGGGCGATGCGGCCCCGACGGACCGCCTGAAGGACGGTTATAGTCTCGTAGATTTCAATCGGGCAGGAGTGCCCCTCATGGAACTCGTTACCGAACCGGTTGTGAGGAGCGCCGAAGAGGCCGTTCGCTTTGCCCGCGAGCTTCAGCTTCTCCTAAGATACTTAGGTATAGCCGATGCGAATATGGAAAAGGGTGAGATGCGGGTGGAAGCCAACATCTCTGTAAGCCCGAAGGAGGGCGTTTTTGGCACCAAGGTGGAGGTAAAAAACCTCAACTCGTTTAGGGCGGTCGAGAGGGCTATTGCCTATGAAGTCCTGCGCCACACGACCCTTCTCGAGGAGGGTAACGCTGTCATCCAGGAAACACGTGGATGGGATGAGAGCAAACAGACGACTTTTTCCCAGCGCCGCAAAGAAGAGTCTCACGATTATCGCTATTTCCCCGACCCAGACCTGCCTAAGCTCTCGCTCGGCCTAATACCGGAATGGAGCTCGGAAGCACTCGCCCGGGAAATACCCGAACTGCCTTGGCAGCGACGGGAAAGGCTTGCAAAGCTCTACGCGCTCAAGGCTCCGGATATCGAAATGTATGTGGAGAACCGAGAGCTCGGCGACTATTTCGAGGAAGCTGCTCGCGCGCTCGATCTGCAAGAACTCGCGCAATTAGCTTCAAATTACATAACCTCTGATATCGTAGGTCTGTTGGCCAAGAGCGAGACTCCCATAAGCCGCTCGAATCTCGATCGAATTCCGGTCGGCGAGGTTGCTTCCGTCATTCGGATGATAACAGCGGGCGTGCTTTCCTCTCGCGGGGCGAAAGATGTCCTTGCTGCTATTTTTGCGGACGGTGGAAGTGCCGAGACACAAGCAAAAGAAAAGAATCTCATTCAACAGAGCAATGAGGGGGAACTCGAAGCCACTGCTCGCGAGATCATGAAGGAGCATCCAAAAGTGGTCGATGAGTATAGAGGTGGGAAAGAAGCTTCGCTCCAATACTTGATCGGGCAGGGGATGAAGAGGACTAAAGGATCCGCCAATCCCGAGGTGCTGAAAAAAATCTTCAAGAAACTGCTCAAATAAAATCATTGTACTCCATTAAAAAAACCGCCTGAGCGGTTTTTTTGTTACGTCATCTTCATTGCATAGCCACTTGGAGGCGAAGCCTCCAAGTCGTGAAGTTACCATGTAACTCTGCGTACCCAAGAGGGAGGGATGCCGTTACATGATATGTGCCGGGCCGAGTACTTCTCGAAAATCAAGAGAACTGCTTTTTTCGAGGAATTTTTTAAACTCCTTGTCACTGGAAAACTGATCGAGTATTTCTTCGTTGGCGAGGAGGGGAAGCCAGCGATTAGTCTTGATACAGTCTTGCAGGCTCGACCATGGATAGCCGTGCTCCTTGTGACGCCAAATTTTTTGCGAACCGGGTTCGAGGTGAATGAATGAAGAGAGCAAAAGCATCTCCTCCTTATTGTTTAGTCGGAGGCCTTTGTAGGGACCGTTGAAGACGTGACCGGTTTTTTTGTACTTTGCATTAAAATATTTCGCGTAGGCGTTCTGCACGCGCTTCATGTAGGTGGCAATCTTTCCACGAGATGTTTTTTTAACAATAAGATGGAAGTGGTCAGGTAAGACAGTGAAGGCAATCAACTCGACGGAACGCGTTCGTTCTATCTCTTTTTTAGAAAATTCATCGATACCGAATTGTTCGCCTTTTTTAAAATTATCGATTGCACGAGTTACGTGGGGGAATGAGACATCTGACTGGAGATACAAGATAAGGAAGATAAATCGCCACTTGTCCTCGTCGCCTCGAAAGATGGTGAGGACGTTACTGCCTTTGTTATAGAGATGATAAAAATTGCCCTCGCTAAAAGTGATTGTTCTCATATTTTCTGATTTACTTTTGATCCATATGTGGTCTAAATATTCTTCCTATTACCAGTATATTTTGTCATTGATAGAAAGTCAAACACTGAGTGTTTGCCAAAGGGGGATAAGTGAAATTGTCTTATCCACAGTTTTCGTTATAAGGCTTGGAACTAAGGACGTTATAATTCTTCTATAGATGGAAGAACTATTTTTCGAGGGAAAACGATACATCTCGTCTAGACGAGCTGCTCAAATTAGCGGCTATGTTCAGGACTACATCGGCCAAATGTGTCGTCGGGGTGAATTAGACGCACGCATGGTCGGTCGGAACTGGTATATCTCCGAAGACTCGCTCCATGTCCATGTCCGAACCCATGTCGGCATCGATACAAAACTCGTGGACGGAGCTGTCGCGGTTCCGATGAGGGTTCTCGAGGAGGAAGCCGGAACAGTTAGCTCGCACGTCGGTATGCCTAACATTCCTGTCGAGGTTGGTGGTGTCGGCGTGTCTAGCATTCCGTCTCCCTATTCTCTTCGGTTGGCGCTCGCCGGTGCGTTAACGATCGTGCTACTTGTAGGAGGTTACGTCACGCGCAATGACCTAGGAAAATTAGCCGTCGGCATCACTGCGGTGTACGAGACCGCAGTCGATACGATCGAGGAATTGCTGCCGCAGTCGTTTACAGATCACCTGACCTACGAGCAAGGTGAGAGAGAAAAAATTGCACCGCCAATTACGAGCATTGCTGGTGCATTTGATTCTGTCGGTAAATCGATCGAGCGAGTGGCATCTGCGACATTCGATCTGCTCTCGTCGATCACGAGCAAGAGCGCAAGGCTCGCCAGAGAATTTTTT
>JAUSIJ010000025.1 GCA_030647855.1 bacterium
GGAGCCACCATTACAACCGTAAAGATAGCCGGCATCAGCCACGAATTTTCCGTTATAAACGGCATTAAGGAAGACGTTATTACCATTCTCTTGAACCTCAAGCGCCTCAAGGTGAAGCTTCTCTCAGACGAAGCCCAAACCCTGACCCTTAAAATCAAGGGGGCTAAAGTGGTAACCGCCGCCGACATAAAGGTGCCGGGCCAAGTAGAGATCCTTAATCCCGAGCTCCCCATTGCCACCATGACCGACAAGAACGCCGAGCTTGATTGTGAAATGATGCTCGAAAAGGGACTCGGCTATGTCACGAAAGAAAATCTCCAGAAGGGAAAGATGGATATCGGCCTTATTGCTCTCGACGCTAGCTTCACTCCGATCCGCCGCGCCACCTATGAGGTAGAGAATATGCGCGTCGGAGACCGCACGGACTTCAATCGCCTGCGACTTTCGATCGAAACAGACGGTACTATCACTCCCAAAGAAGCACTCGAGCGGTCAATCGAGATTATGATAAGCCAACTCAAGTCTATTATCGGCTTCAAAGAAGAGGAGGAACTTCCAACTCACGCTGAAGCGCGCGAAACACCGAAAGCCGAGGAAGGCCGCCGCAGGGAGATAGACCCGGAAGTGCTCAAGACCCGCATCGAAACGCTCGGCCTTTCACCGCGCACGGTGAACGCTCTTGCTACCGCCAATATCCGCACTGTCGGAGGTCTGGCCCGAAAGAAGGAGGAAGATATTCTCGAAATCGAAGGTCTCGGTCAAAAAGGCGTGCAGGAAATCAAAAGGGCCTTGAGTAATTTTGGAATATCGTTAAAATAAGAGCCGCATGAAGCATCATAAGTCAGGTCGAACATTGGGCAGAGTACTAAAGGTGCGAAGAGCGCTCTTGCGTTCGCTCGCCTCTTCCCTTGTACTCCACGAAAAAATAATGACTACGGAAGCCAAGGCCAAGGAACTGCGCCCTTTTGTCGAGAAGCTCGTTACCCGGAGCAAAAATAATACAGTCGCGTCGAAGCGGCTCATTATCGGTAGAATCGGTAAAGGAATGGCCGAGGAAAAGCTTTTCAAGGTTCTCGGTCCCCGGTATCTCGAACGCCGCGGCGGTTACACGAGAATCACCAAATTCCCGCCTCGCAGTGGAGATGGCAGCTCGATGGCCCAAATAGAGTTTGTATAAATATTTTCATGGAAGAACATACGATTGACGCTGAAGGTAAAAAAATCGGACGAGTGGCAAGCGAGGCCGCCGCAATGCTTATGGGTAAAAACAGAGCTGATTTTGCGCGGAATGTAGTTCACGCCGTGAAGGTAAAAATAATCAACACGTCCAAAGTTGTCGCTAATGAGAAGAAGCGGGAGAGCAAGGCGTATGTGAGGTATTCCGGCTACCCCGGCGGCATAAAGGAAGAAAGGCTCGGCCATCTGATCGGGCGGCGCGGCTACGGTGAAGTCTTTCGCCGAGCGGTTTTTGGCATGCTTCCGAAAAATAAACTGCGCTCACAGATTATCAAAAATCTAACTCTTACCGACTAGCCATGGAAACCGAAACAAAAGGCTACGAAATCAAGAACTTCGGCAAACGAGACTATGTTGAGGCAGTCGGCCGCAGGAAGACGTCCGTCGCCCGCGTTCGCATTTACCCGAGCGCCAAAGCCACTATGGTGGTTAATAACAAGGATGTTAATGACTACTTTTCAACTGACGACGAACGAACAATCGCGCGCGATGCATTGAGCAAGCCGAAAGTGACCAATAAGTTTAAGATAACGGCAAAAGTATCCGGCGGCGGCACACACTCCCAAGCCGAGGCTTTGCGCCATGGCATCGCCCGGGCACTTATTGACCTAGACCACGAACTACGCAAAACTTTAAAAAAGATGGGCTATCTAAAACGCGATCCCCGCATGAAGGAGCGAAGAAAATTCGGACTTAAAAAAGCGCGTAAAGCTCCCCAATGGAGCAAACGGTAGTATCGCGGCCAGCGGCAAGACAAGCATCCTTTCGCTCTAAAATCTGCGGAGTATAATTTCAATCTATGGAGGAAAACACTGAAAAAGAAGGTGGTAAGCTTAGAGAAGAGCAAACGGAGGATCAGGAGGTCGAGATCGAGGAAACCGACGAAGAGGGCAACCCTCGCGATCTTCTAAAACGCCTCCGGGAGAGGCTAGCAGCCTGCACGGCGGAGAAGCAGACCTATCTTGAGGGATGGCAGCGCGCCCGTGCCGAGCTCGTAAACAGCCGCAAGCGGGATGAGGAGGAGAAAAAAGAATTTATCAAATTTGCGAACGAGTCGCTTCTTATAGAGCTCATTTCTGTGCTCGACAGTTTCGATATGGCGTTCTCTCACAAGGAGAGCTATGAAAAGGCCGATCCTTCATGGCGCAAGGGGATCGAGCAGATTCACAATCAATTTGTTACAACCTTAAAGAATAACGACCTCGAAATCGTTGAACCGAAAGGCGAAAAGTTCAATCCGTCTCTCCACGAACCGGTTGAGCTCATAACGACTGACAAACCAGAGGAAGACGGTGTTATTCTTGAGGTACTGCAGACGGGCTATTCGCTTAAAGGCAAGCTTATCCGGCCGCCTAAAGTACGAGTAGGCGAGCTCAAAACGTAGGCGTAGGGAACTTGACACACGTATTTAAATATTATATTTATTAACAGTTAAGCAAGCGCGCATTATGGCAAAAATACTTGGTATTGATCTCGGAACAACCTTTTCAGCAATGGCAATCGTCGAAGGAGGCGAGCCGAAAATCATAGAGAACGCCGAGGGCGCCAGAACAACGCCTTCTATTGTGGCGCTCTCGAAAACCGGCGAACGTCTCGTTGGCCTGCTTGCCAAGCGACAGTCGGTAACCAATCCGAGAAATACGGTCTTCCAAATCAAGCGCTTCATCGGCCACAACTTTGATGAGCCGGACGTCCAGCAGGACATAAAAAGCGTTCCTTTCGAGGTGCGCAAAGCCGACAAAGGCGGCATCGAAGTCAAAATGGGTGAGGGCTGGCACCGACCCGAGGAGATTTCGGCTATGATTCTTCAAAAACTCAAAAGCGACGCCGAGGCGCGTCTAGGGCAAAAAATCACCGAGGCAGTCATTACGGTGCCAGCCTATTTCAATGACTCTCAGCGCCAAGCGACAAAACACGCGGGCAAGATTGCCGGTTTTGAAGTCAAGCGCATCATCAATGAGCCGACAGCCGCGGCTCTTGCTTACGGTTTCAATAAAAAGAAGGATGAAAAAATCGCGGTCTTCGACTTTGGCGGTGGTACCTTTGATATCTCCATTCTCGAAGTCGGCGACGATGTGGTGGAAGTAAAATCAACCGACGGCGACTCTCACCTCGGCGGACGCGACATTGATCAGAAGATCGTCAATTGGCTGGCCGATGAATTTAAAAAAGAGAACGGCATAGACGTCCGCAAGGACCCTCTCGCCCTCCAACGCCTCGATGAATCGGCCGAAAAGGCCAAGATTGAGCTCTCCACCGCCCTCCAGAGCGAGATTAACATCCCCTTCGTCAGTTCTGACGCCGCAGGACCAAAACACCTCTTGGTTACCATGACCCGTGCCAAACTCGAGGAACTGGCCTCTGAATTCATCGAGCGTGCCATGAACATAAGCAAAAGAGCGCTCGAAGCTTCGCCGTTTAAAAAGGATGAGATCCAAGAAGTGATTCTTGTTGGTGGACAAACGCGCATGCCGATGATCCAAAAGGCGGTGAAAGACTTTTTCGGTCGCGATCCCCATATGGGCGTCAATCCGGACGAAGTGGTAGCGATCGGAGCGGCTATCCAAGGCGGCATCATTGCTGGCGATGTTAAAGACATTCTCCTTCTCGATGTCATTCCGCTCTCGCTCGGCATCGAAACGATGGGAGGTGTCGCTACCAAACTTATTGAACGCAACAGCACTATCCCAACGGCGCGCACACAGGTATTCACAACAGCCGCGGACAACCAAACTTCGGTAGACGTCCACATTGTCCAAGGCGAGCGCCCTATGGCCGGGGATAACAAGAGTCTCGGCAGATTTATCCTTGACGGAATTCCGCCGGCCCAACGCGGCACACCGCAAGTTGAGGTAACCTTTGACGTTGACGCCAACGGAATCCTCAATGTCAGCGCCAAGGATAAGACTTCGGGCAAATCGCAATCAATCCGCATCGAAGCAACCTCGGGACTGTCAAAAGACGAAATAGAGAAGATGAAAAAAGAGGCCGAACTCCACGGGGAGGAAGATCGCAAAAAACAGGAGCTTGCAGAGGCGAGGAATCTCGCCGAGCAGCTCATGTACACGGCCGAGAAATCCCTCAAAGATAATGTCGACAAAATTCCGGCTGATATAAAATCTTCGGTCGAGGCGAAAGTCGCCGAATTGCGCAAAGTTACGCCCGGCACCGAGACATCGGTGATTAAGCGTGCGACGGAAGAACTTTCAACCGAGATGCAGAAGATCGGTCAGGCAATGGCGAGCCAAGGGACACAAGGTTCGCCTAATCAAGGGAACTCGGCTGGCGGTGAAGGTTCGGTCCGGGACGCTGAATTCAAAGAAAAAAAGGAAGGCGAAGAAGGGGAGGATAAAGGCCAATCGAAGTAGGCTAGGGGCCACGCCACGCCACCGACTGTTTCTTTTGTATTTAGCTTAATATGCTATACTTCACTCGTTAAAACATCTAACGCTTAATTTATGTCAAAGGATTACTACAACGCTCTCGGTGTCGCGCGAAGTGCCTCAAAAGACGATATAAAGAAGGCCTATCGCAAGCTTGCCCACAAATATCATCCCGACAAAAAAGAGGGTGACGAAAAAAAGTTTAAGGAAATCAACGAAGCGTATAGCGTGCTTTCTGATGACAAAAAGAGGGCGGAGTACGACTCCTACGGCAGAGTGTTTAGCGAGGCAGGGGGTGCCAGTGGAGCAGGCTTCAGCGGTTTTGAGGGTTTTGATTTTTCCGAATTTAGCAAAGGTTTTCAGGACATCGATCTTGAAGACGTCTTCGGAGAATTTTTCGGCGGGGGATTTAAAAAAGAACGCATAAGACGCGGCAGGGACGTTTCTTTTGATGTTGAAATTTCCTTCGCGGAGTCAGTTTTCGGCATCGAGCGCAAGGTTCTGCTCAATAAGACGGCAAGCTGTGAGGTATGCGGCGGCAGCGGCGGAACACCCGGCACCGAGCTCATGACCTGTCCGACCTGCAACGGCAAAGGCAAGGTGCATGAAGCACGAAGATCATTTTTTGGAACTTTTTCTACCGTTACTACCTGTTCTACTTGCGGCGGCACCGGAGAGGTGCCGAAAGAGAGATGCAAGACATGTGCCGGCCAAGGTGTTCTTAAGCGGGAAGAGGAAATTACGGTACGGATTCCGCCCGGCATCAATGACGGAGAAATGATACGGATTTCTGGAGCCGGCGAAGCTGTGGCTCGTGGTTTGGCCGGAGACCTCTACGTCAAAATTCACGCCAAGCAGCACCCTATTTTCCGCAAGGAAGGCAACAATCTCCATATGAATTTGAGCATCAAGCTCTCAACCGCGCTCCTCGGCGGCAACTATACCCTGCGAACGCTCGATGGCGACATTCAGCTTAAGATCCCCGAAGGGGTGAGCCACGGCGAAGTTCTGCGCGTCAAAGGCAAAGGCGTGCCAATCGAAAAAAATAAAAGGGGCGATCTCCTGATCAAAGTGCAGATCGAACTACCGAGCAAACTATCAAAGAGTGCTCGAGCAAGTATCGAGGACTTACGCGATAAGGAAGGCATTTAGTTGCAATGGCGATTTCTCTCGATATTTTAGTTCTGGCAGGCATCTTTGTCCCTCTTTTCCTCTTCGCTTTCTTCATGGGCAAGGAGAAGTTAATCGCACTCATGGTCGCGATTTATATTGCAGCTATCCTCTACAGTTACTTTCCATATCTCGATCAGTTTAAAGGCAGTCCTGAAAATACCCTTGTCTTCAAGGGCATTGTCTTTTTGGTTCTCATTTCGGCACCGTATGTCATCCTCTCGCGCCTCGAGAGCAATGGCTCGTCACCACTTACCAGCCGCGCATGTCACAGCGGCCTTCTCGCCCTCGGAGCGCTTATTCTTGTCGTGTTTGTCTCATACCACGTCATTCCTCTCCACTCGCTCTATAATTTTTCACTGACTTTCGACAATCTTTTCCAACCGGCGGAAGTGCGCTTCTGGTGGCTAGCCGCTCCGCTTCTCCTCATGTTCCCGACCTTAAGACGCTAGAGATACATTAATTCTTCACTGTAAATTCGCTGCTTTTATGGTAGAGTTATAAAGTTGAGCATGAATGCCACGACTGTACTCGCTTATATAACAGGTAAAAAAACGGCGTATTGGTCAAGAGTACGTGAAACTCAAGCACTCAAGACTTTCCATAAAGCCGCACAGAAAGTGCCCGCATACAAGGACTTCCTGAAAAAGCACAAAATTGACGCTTCCAAAATCAAGACCTTCAAAGACTTTCAAAACGTCCCTCTCATCAACAAGGAGAACTATTTGCGAGAATACCCCTTCGAGAGCTTGTGCATAGACGGAACGCTTGCCCAGCCACTCGTTTTTACGTCAACATCCGGCTCGACAGGAAAGCCGTTTTATTTTTGCCGATCAAATGAAATTGACTGGCAATCTTCCGTAGCGCACGAACTTTTTTATAAAAACGGTTTTTCTAAAAAGGAGTTGCAAACCGACTCGACGCTTGTTATCGTCTGTTTCGGAATGGGTGTGTGGATTGGTGGGCTTATTACCTACCAAGCCTTTGAGATGCTTGAGGGGCGAAAGTATCCTATCTCAATTATTACACCAGGGATCAATAAGGATGAAATATTCAAAACTCTCACTAATCTTGCCCCCCGATTTAAGCGCCTAATTTTTGCTGGCTACCCTCCCTTCATTAAAGATATTATTGACGAAGCAGCTGATAAGAAGATCAACCTAAAAAAGTGGGATATTCGAATAATCTTTGCGGCAGAAGCATTTACAGAGCGGTTTCGCGACTATATAGGGCGGAAAGCCAATATAGACGACATATATACTGATACCATGAATATCTACGGCAGTGCTGATATTGGTACTATGGCTTTTGAAACGCCAACTGCGATTCTGGCACGACGACTTATCCTAAAGCGTCCGGCACTATTTAACTCCGTTTTTGGTGCGATCAATAAGACCCCCACACTTGCGCAGTACAATCCTCTCTTTATTACTTTTGAAGCGCCGGGAGGAGAAATAGTCCTAACAGCAGACAATTCGTTACCACTCGTGCGGTACTCGATAGGTGATCATGGGGGAGTCTTTTCGTACAAGGAGCTCGAGGATCAGTTCGGAAAAGAGGGAATGAAGCTCGAGAGACAGTTAAAGTCCCACAAACTGCTGTCACACAATTACGAGCTGCCGTTTGTCTACGTGTATGAAAGGATGGACATGTCGACAACCCTCTACGGCTTGCAGATTTATCCTGAAACAATACGAGAAGTTTTACTCGATAACCATATCAATAAATTTGTAACCGGTAAGCTCACCCTCGCCAGTCGTTATGACAAAGAGCAGAATCAGTATCTTGAAATCAATATCGAATTAAAAAAAGATTTGGAGATTCCGGACTCCGTACAACAACTTATTTCCAACAAAATCGTTGGGAATTTGCTCCATAAAAACTCGGAGTTCAAGGAGCTCTATAGTTATCTCAAGGAGCGAGCTGTGCCAAAGCTCGTCTTTTGGCCCGCCGAACATCCGGTGTACTTCAAGACCGGCATCAAACAAAAATGGGTTGAGAAGGTTTAGTCTATTCAGATTTTTTTAGAGAGGTTAGCTTCTTATATTTTCTTGTTTATTCTTTTATGTGCTAAGCGCGATTAATATTTTTTTTATTTTCCTTGAATTCAAATCAAACTTGATAAACCTAAAAAAATAAATAACTGACAGGTTGTTATTAAATTGAAATAAAATTTTTTCCAAGGTTTAGAAAATAAGCTCTAAAAATATTACGGAGTTCCTGCTTGACATAAGATATATTTATGATAATGTCGAGTTTAGAAAATAAACAATCTG
>JAUSIJ010000026.1 GCA_030647855.1 bacterium
GAGAGTTTCTAGATATTTTTGAAGCTTTGTCACTTCACCATTGGTTTCGGCATCGGTCGAACCGAGTTGCATGTAACTTGTGAGGATAAGGCAGCTACCGCCCGTGTCCCCGCCTCCGCTCGCGAGCGTTGTAGCGCTGGCGTTCGTCGTATAGGCAGAATCTCCCGCGGTGTTGGTCGCCCGCACGCGGAAGTAATACTGGGTGCTCGCGGTGAGGCCGGTGGCGCTGTATGTTGCGGCGCCGGCGCTTGCCGTCGCAATTTGAGCAAAAGTTGCTCCATCGGTAGAGCGCTCAATTTTGAATCCGCTTTCATTGTTTGAATTGTCGGTCCAAGAGAGATTGATCTGCGTTGCCGAAGCCGCGCTAGCGGTGAGACTTGTCGGAGCGGCTGGAGCCGTTGTGGTATCGCCCGGTGGTGGCGGTGGAGGCGGCGGAGTACCGGAAGAGTTACGATTGCGTGGATTTTGAGTGGTGTCAACTAAGAGTGATGCTTTGGAAGCGATCCGGTCCCACGGAACATACTTGAAGTTAAGCTCGTTGCCGTCCTGCGTCATATAGACACCTTTCGGAAAGGCGCTGCCCAGAGCGAAGCTTTCTACATCAATACCATCGGGGTCACCGACACCCGAAACATCGAACTTAAGAAGCTTTGCGTGGGGAGGATTGCGGTCAACAACTAGAGTATCTGCCGGCCCCTGATCATTTATTAATAGGTACCCTTTTTTGTCGGCAGCGTAGTAAATGGTAAGACCTTCAATCTCGCCGGAGAGGCCGCTTCCTACACTTGCAACCGAAGTGTTAGTCGAGCCACCGGTTGGTTCCGCATTGTAGCGTTTAACCTTGCCTGTCTCTTCCGCCGCATAGAAGTAGGCCAGTTCATCGTCCGCTACCACACCTTCGGTCTGGCCGCCGTTATCAAACTCTCGCACTTTCTTTGCGTCAATCTTTCCATTCGATTCAAAAAGCTCCCACTGCTGAACAATACCGCTCTTATGAGATACGAAGGTATAAATCTTTCCCGTTGTCGGGCTCTTGTACATGGCGAGACCGTAGATCTCACTCGAGCCGCTGCCGATGGAACGAGCGGCAATGTTTTCAATCCGGCGCGTGCTTGGATTGATCTTATAAATAAGGATCGTATCGTCATCCCGATCGGTGGCGGTCATGATATCAACCGGCTGGCCGCCGAGCATAAAGCCGTAGCGAAGGTCTACGTTGTTTACTTCACCTAAACTAATTGATTGGAGACGAACGCCGGCAAGATCGTATACCAAAAGGCCGCCGTTCTTGTTGGTGGCGAGGACGAGACTCTGCCCCGGGTCAGTGGGGTGGACCCAGATCGCCATATCGTCCGGATCACCAACGGAACCCGTCTCAACGGTCGCTGATACACTGCCGCCGGAAACCTGCGCCAGTAGGCGATTCTGGAGATTGGCAAGCTCTGCCGCAATCTGATTAACGAGATTAGCGAGCGATGAGAGACTCTCCCCCGCTATTTGGGCGTTAGAAGAGAGCGGAGAAATAAAAAATGAGATGAGTAAAAGAACCGCAACGAAAGATTTTTTATTAAACATTGTTTCTGCTAATTATTAGAAAAAAATGAGACACTACGGAATGGTAGGCCACTATCTTCTTGTATTAATTTTAAATGAATTATTGACGCAAGAGAAGGGCGTCTTATCCCCAGCAACAGAGCACCTTTTGCAAGCAAAAGGTGCTCTGTTGACCCGTACACTAAGTTTGGCATAGCATTTTGTTTCTTTCTGTTTTTTTTGAAGGTAAAGATTGATTTTTGTGACAGGCCCCGACTAAGCCAAGAACTAAATGCAACATGCGAAACCGTGCCAAACTTAGTGTGCGAGTTGACAGGGGTTGAGCGTTACAATATGGTTGGGTTAGAAAAACCCCTTTAACTCTTAGCGAAGGAGGATAGTACAATGAATCTCCGCCAGATAAAGGCCTGGTCGCTTACGATAGCCACCAGAACCTATACGAAACGGCGTGAGATTTTGCGAATTCTCGCTCTCATCGCTAGTATTGCCAATGGATTGGCCTTCATTCCACAGCTCGTCAAGATCCTTGAGACCCATTCAGTGCGTGACCTTTCGCTCGCCACATATACAAGCTTCGCCGTAGTCGGCATCATCATTCTCTCCCACCTCTACCTTGAGGGAAACTGGTACCTTGGCCTTGGCGTCGGGCTCACATTATTTTTTACCCTGACAATTCAAGCGCTTATTGTGCACTTTGGGACTAACTGCATTCCCTTGGGTGTTCTTCTTCTGGTCTATATGGTTACCCTGAGCGGTGCGATCGTCCTTATGATTTTCTATGTCAATGCGCTCCGGGATCTATGGAAACTTTTCATGAGGTTCCTCGACGCACGCTAAAGTACCCGCTCTCGAGAGAGGCGGGTATCTTCATAGAAAATTCATAATTAATGGGTATGATGCTCGTGGGGCAGAGTTGTGTGAACGGGACGGTTTCCAGGAAGGTACGTGTACTGGAGTACACAGAACCAGAGGTATCGAAAGGAGGTCCTCTCTATGACGTTTTCTCCCCTCACGACTCAGGTTGTATCGCGGACCGAAACGCGATGGTTGAATGGGCCGCCGGTCGCTCATTGCGCCGGTGGCGGTTAGTTGTTCTTTCCCCCTTTGCGCGGAACTTAGGGGTTATGGGTGTGGGCTTTTGAGGCCACACCTTTTTTCTTATAACTTTTTCATAAAAAAAGAAGTGGGGGTTCCACTTCTTTTTGGTGCTACCGCACCTTACACAGGCGCTGCCATTCATTTTTTGTCAGGCGGACCTTGCCGCCGTAGTCGTCGCGAATGACGACTATTTTACCGATAGTGACGGTCGGGCAGCCGCCAGGTTTACATAAACGAACTGTACGGCTCGGCTTTTTCATTTTACTCCTCTAAAAAAGGTCCTTTTCTACTGTACATTTTGTGCCAGCACTGTCAAGCAAGCCCTACATGCTCATATGCTGCGGCAGAGTAAAAATGAATGTGGAGCCTTCGTTTACTCGACTCTTCACTTCAATCTTTCCGCCATGGCCCTCGACGATCATCTTGGCGATATAGAGTCCGATGCCGAGGCCGGGGAAAGTTCCGCCTTTTATCTGATAAAACCGCTCGAAGATGCGGTCTTTGTCGTGCGAGTAGAGTCCTATGCCAAAATCCTGTACGTTAACAATGACGTTATCCTTTATTTTAGAGGCGACAATAATGATATCTCCCCCTGACGGAGAATATTTGATTGCATTTCCGATGAGATTAATGATGACCTGCCCAACACGGTCTTTGTCTCCCCACACCTTTCCGGCAAGGTGAACACTGGTGATAATGGAGTGCTTTTTGCTTGTTTTGCCGAGTATCTCCGCAATATCGGCGATCAGAAGACCAAGATCGAAAAATTGTTTTTTGAAAATAAGTTTGCCTGCCTGAATTCGCGAAACATCGAGCAGATCATTAATAAGTTTTGAAAGGCGGTTAACCTGCTCGAACATACTCGAAAGGTGCTGCGTGGCAGTTTTATCCTTCACTTTTTTGAGTAAGAGTTCGGTGTAGAGTTTGATACTCGTAATCGGCGTCTTGAGCTCATGGCTCGCCATGCTGATAAACTCATCCTTTCGCTGCTCGTCGAGCTTTCGGCCTGTAATATCGTTGTAGTGCAGGGCTATTCCACCATCCTTTACTGGGTAGGCTCGTATCTCAAACCACTTGTTCTGCAAAAATTCTTCAAATTCGATCTTTTTTCTCGCCTTCATGACCTCATGATATTTCTCGTAGAAAAGCTTATTTCGAGATTCGGGGAACATCTCCCAGATCACCTTCCCTTGCACATCTTCAAACTTGACCCCCTCGTAATACTCCGCGTTCTTGTTCATATAGGTATAGCGCCACTCTTTGTCAAAGGACACAAACGCATCGCTCGTGCTTTCGATAAATTGCCGAAGTTTCTCTTCCATGGCCGATCGCTCGCTAAGCTCATGTTCCGCTGTGGCGTAGTGACGAGCATTATCGATCGCTGTAGCGATCCGCCGAGCAAGCTCCTCTAAGAAGACGGGGTCAGCCTGCGTATAGTGTTTGCCTGCGGTCGAGTAGACCAAGGTCATGGCGCCTAAAATAGTGCTGTGGACCTTCAAGGGAACGACGATCGCAGAGCTGAAACCAATTTTTTTGATGAGACGAAGATGCTCGGCGTCTTTGGCATGAGCCTCGATCATCTCGCTCGTAATGACCGGATAAAACTCTGCTTTTCCGGTCTTCATGACGCGTGACGCTCCGGACGATTCGTTCAGTGGATATTTCGTCCGGAGCATGAGCGCAAGTTTGACCATCTTGGGATCTTGGTGAGCCAAGACCGCCATCTCTCTTTTCCCGTCAACAATGAGATCAATGGCAAACCAATCGGCTAGTTTCGGCACGATGAGCCGCGCTATCTCTTTCAAGGTCTTGCCGTAGTCAAGTGAAGAAGCCAGAAGTTTGCTTGCTTTACTAAGCATCTCCTGACTCTGCTCCGCAATTTTCTTTTCGGTAATATCGCGGGCGACTACGGAACAACCGATAATATTACCTCGATCGTCCTTAATGGGAGAAACTGTCAATGACACCATAATGCGCTTGCCGCCTTTGCGGACTCTTACCGTTTCAAAGTTCCGGATCGCCTCGTCGCGTTTTATCGATTCCCTAAGTTTGTTATACTGCCCTTTCGAATTTTCCGGAAAAATGAGCTTCGAATCTTTGCCGAGCACCTCCTCTCTACTGTAGCCATAGATTTTTTCGGCCCCCTCGTTCCAGCTTGTTATTCGCCCCGAAAGGTCACGCCCATAGATGGCGTCTTCACTTGATTCGACCGAGGCTGCCATCCTCAATTTATCCTGGTAGGTCTTTAACTGCTCGCTCACATCGCGCGCGATCGATAACACCCCGATAATTTTGCCCGCATTGTCCCGGAGTCCACTCGCCGTAAGGGAAACAAACTTGTGAGCGCCACTCTTGGTCCTTCGCAGTAGCGAGTGCTCTGACACTCTCTCGCCTTTCAATACCCGTTTAATGATCATTTGAAATTTGTTCCTGTTTTCCTTGGCAACTACAAGATTCATAAAATTCTTGCCAAGCGCCTCCGAGGAAGAATAGCCGTAGATTTGCTCGGCACCCCGATTCCAAAAGACAATCTGCCCTGAGAGCAGATAAGCGATGACGCCATTGTCATCCGAGAGCTTCACAGCATCGAGAATCTGGGCCCCAAGGACATTAAGAGGAATGATCGGCTGTTTTTTTGATGACATTTTCCTCATTTCGTCAAATTGTATGTCATTACGGTCTTTTGCGCAATTTTTCTTTTCTTAGCGCGAGTTTTTTATCATGAGCTTTATTCATGATTCTTTTATGAAGTTTGCGGTAGAATACCATATATGATCAATAGAGGTTTAGCCACATTCGGGCTCGATTACGGCACCTCCCCACCATGGCTTTTCTAGTATGA
>JAUSIJ010000052.1 GCA_030647855.1 bacterium
AAGAATGAATGTCGCGCACCGCCTCCGACTCCAAAACATTATAGCGGCGGTCCATTTCCTTGGCTGCCCACTTAAGCGAAAGAATGGCTTTTTTGGCATCGGTAATAACCGGCGTTAAGAGATGGGGGATTTTGTTGTAGAGGGTGAGCTCCACTCGTTTCGGGTCGATCATGATAAAGCGAAGGATCTCGGGCGAGTTCCGGTAGAGGAGGGAAGTGATGATGGCGTGTATTGCGACGGATTTTCCGGAGCCTGTCGTTCCGGCAATGAGGAGGTGGGGCATCTTGGTAAGGTCGGCAAAATGGGATTTGCCCGAGATTCCTTTACCGAGCACGATCGGCAGTGCTTTCTCCGTTTTTTGAAACTCGTCATTTGAAAGAAGTGTGCCGAGGCCGACGGTCGTCTTAGTGGTATTCGGAATCTCGATACCGACGAGCGACTTACCGGGGATCGGCGCCTCGATACGCAAGGGGTGAGCGGCAAGGGCGAGGGCCAGGTCATTTTGCAAGGTCACGATTCGAGAGATCTTGACGCCTTCGGCCGGTTTTAAGGCATAGCGGGTGACAGACGGGCCGATAGAGATCTCATCCATCTCGACTTGTATGCCGAAATTCTGGAGGGTTCTTTTGATAATATTTGCGTTCGCTTTGATGTCACCGACGCCGGGCTTTCCGCGGTCCGATTCGAGGAGCGAGAGTGGGGGAGAGATGTACTCTCTTCCGAGAAACTGGACGGTTGGAGCGAAGGCGAGCTCAGGATCTTTTGGCGATGTTTTTTGGGTTTTTGAAAACTTCTCCAAGGCTTCGCTATTCGGGGATTCTTTTTCAAGAGGAGCGAGAGCGGGGGCGAGCTTATGAACCTCCTCCTCTGACAGTACGAGCGATTTCGGTTCTTCCGGGTGTTTTCGCAATCGAGCCGGCAATTTTATCCAGCCGACGAACGCCAAGAGATTAGTATCGAAGAGCACCAAGAGGGCGATCAGGACAAGCGCACCAAGAAAAATAACGGTAGAGTAGATATCAAAGAGTTTAAGGAGCGGAGTAGAGATAAAGGTGCCAAGCATGCCGCCCCCATCCTCCGTCGCAATGGTGATGAGGCCGAGCGCCGATAGAAAGAATAGAATTGATCCGATGGTACGGTGAAGGGCAAAATTCTTACTAAGCGATTTGAGGAAAGAGACGCCGAGCATCAAAAAAACGAGGGGAAAGAGAAAAAAGCCAAAACCAAAAAAATTATTTAAGATCTTATAAAGATAGATGCCGGCGATACCGGCTTTACCCACGGAAGAGAGGATAAGAAAGAGCGAGACCGCGAAAAAGACAATAGAAAAAATACCTTGGATTGCGCCCTCGCTAAGACCAGAAAAAGGATTTTTTAAAAAATGCCAACTACCCTTATTTTTCTTTGCCATTGGTAGCCTCATTATAGCCGACTATCGCCCTTGCCTAAAGCAAGAATTTTACATTTTTTAGTGTCCGATATATACTCATCTATGACCGATAGCCCACTTTCTAAAGGACATTAAGGACAGTGATAATTCTGTCCTATATAAATAATATAGCCATAAAGGACATGGAAGAGGATAAGGACACAAGGAAAAATAACGAGCAGGATCATTCTCTCGAAATTGTCAAATTAACTAGTTTTTTAAAGGCGGATGAGCGATTTGCCTTTTTTTATAAAAAGACAGAGCGTCTTGTGGTTGCCCTTTATATGATATCGAATTTGCTCTCGGACAAAGAGCCGCTCAAGTGGGACCTGCGCGAATTGGGGCTCAGGCTTTTGTCGCTCAATACGTCGTTCGGAAGTTCATCGGTGTCCGATAAAGCGGTCGTCCTTGAGACGGTCGGTGCGCGTGTGGTTGAGGTGGTGGCAAAGCTTGAGATTGCACGTCTGGCTGGTCTTATCTCGGAGATGAACTTTACGCTTCTCCGGCGTGAGTTTGGTTCTCTGCTTGAGTTGCTAGCGGCGCTTGAGCACGATATGCGAACTAAGGGTAATTTTAAGTTACCCCACGATTTTTTTGCTGCCGAACGGCACCAGTCGGTTGATGAACTACTGCGGAACATTAAGGTATCTTTAGGACAGAATAGAGCTTCACAAGGGCTTAATCGTCCTACTGTGCCAAACGTTCCATCACTCGGAGCCTCGGAGATTTCATCGGTTGATTTGAAAAAGAACAAGCGAAGAAGCGCTATCCTTAGCCTTGTAAAGAAGAAAGGTAATATTACCATCAAGGATGTTTCGGAGGTAGTTCACAATTGCAGCGAGAAAACCATACAGCGGGAGCTCCTCTCTATGGTCTCCGAGGGAGTCCTTAAGAAGGAAGGAGAGCGGCGTTGGAGCCGCTACTCGGTTGCCTAAAATGTCCTAAAACGGCCGTCTTTACACAAGTGCTTGTTTTCTTTCTAGTGCTTATGTTTTCTGGTTTTTATTGACATTCACTCATCTATTATCTATTATGAAGCGGTGATGATTTTGGGGCTTAAAAAGCAAAAGCTTGGCCTTAAAGTTATCCACATGCCCTTTTTGCAAGCCCTATCTCTTGGGAGATATAATTATCCTATAAATAGTGCAAGCAGGCGATCCCTGCAGTTACTATTTGTATAACACTGCGTACCCATAGGGTAACCCCGAGAGATTTTACCGGACGAGCGCTCATTGAAAATTTAATACACTCACAAGTTCGTTTTTTTCCGCACCCCTTGTTCCACCACGAAAGATAGTGAAGAAATTCGGTCACAAAGTATCAACTAATCACACCTTCCGCGTCGATAACAAGGAGGGTGAGAATAGTTTAAAGCGATCAGCGTACGACGAATGTACGATGATCGCCGAGCGTTCGCGAGGCGGACGCTCAATCAAATATTAAAAATAACGAACTGTTTTTTTTCGTCGAAATACAGTTCGATATTAAATAATTTTTTTCCGAAGTTTAAAATTAAAAGGAGAAAAATTATTAAATTAGAAATATTAACAGTTATGAGTAAATTAAAGAAATCTAAGATTGCAAAAGCAGTTTCGGGTTTTGTTGGTTTCTCAATGGCTTTGAGTTTAGTACTCGGCGGCTCAGTCGCTTCGGTACAAGCTCAAACGATTGCAGAACTTTCAGCCCAAATCAACAGCTTGCTCGCAACGATCGCATCGTTGCAGGCTCAGCTCTCTGCATTGCAAGGAGGTGGAAGTACAGGAGGCTATGTCTTCACTATGGACCTCAAGCAGGGTTCAACCGGTGCGGATGTTAGAGAGCTCCAGATATTTCTCAACGCAAATGCTGGCACTCGAGTAGCGACATCAGGTGCGGGTTCACCGGGAAATGAAAGCATGTATTTCGGTCCTCTCACCAGAGCCGCAGTTATTAAATTCCAGATTCAAAACTCGATCACCCCGGCAGTCGGTTACTTCGGTCCTAAGACTCGA
>JAUSIJ010000055.1 GCA_030647855.1 bacterium
AGAAGTACTTGTTGCAGCAACAGTAGTCGTGGCGAAGAGATTGGCAAGCTTACCGCTCTCAAGTGCGAGACCGAACCACAGCCAATTTTGCGGGTAATACCCGATGTCGGCGCGGAAGTCCTCAATATCCGGGTTATAGTAGAGAGCTATTTTTTTACGCACGAGCTCGCTTCCGAGTCCGGGATCAACGATGGCAAAGTACGGCAGGATCGAGCCGTAGAGACTTTTATCCTCGTAGCTCACTAAATTTTTCCCATCATGGCTGTAGATGCCATAGATTTTCTTACGATTTTTCCATTCGTACTTGAAAAAATCGACCCCTTCGAGATATTTTTTTGCCCGCTCGTCTTTGTGCCAATGCCAATCGAGTGCCACGCGCCAGAACACGCGAAAGGCATCGTGCGAGAATTCACTCTTTTTGTCCTCATGCGTCGCTCGCTCGATATCACCGGTTTCCCGGTTGATCGAAACCCAATCGGGAGGAATGCCTACGCTCTTTGGTGTATCGAGTGCCGCAAATGTAGCGCGGGTAAGCACACTGTAGGAATTATCCTTAAGCTCGAGCCACGGGTGGAAGGGATCCACTTCGGCGAAGATCGGATAGGCGGCAAAGGAGAAGTAGGAAGGATTAATGGTCGGCTTAACTTCGTACTTGGCCCAATTGCCCGCCACTAGGTATGGCTTGCCCCCGACCGTAACAACTTCTTGGCGCCAAATATCGTCGAGTATTATTTTCGCCTGTAGAAGATACCTATCCTCTCCCCATCGCTTGTAGGCGAAGATGAGGGCGAGCGCGATATCCTGATCGGCATCCGCGGCAGTATTGTAGCCGCCGCCCGAAGTTAGGAGTCTCCAGCGTCCTTGCTCATCTTTCCCCCAGAGCCAGGCAAAAAGTTTGTCTTCTTTTCTCACCCGAAGGTTATGGTTCGTCCACTTGAGCACTTGGTCAAAGATCGGCTTGTCGTCCATCCATACCGCCCGAAGCAGAGAATAGGATTGGCCTTCCGAAGTGGTGAGATAGTTCTTGTCCCGGTCAATGGTCCGGCCGTCTTTTTGGATCTTGTCTCTGTAAGCGCGCCACGTGGTATCAACCACGGCGTGCGGAAATTGCTCCACAAAAACCGCCTGATAATCCGTAACGCTTGAAAGCGAAGCCATAACGAACTGGCTCGCCATTGAAATTATGAGAATGACTTTGAGGAAAAAACTGCTGTAAAAAGAGATTATGGATTCCATACCGGTGTTCTGCGGAAAAATTCCCGCCCATATTTAATTAAAAGCGAAGCAAGGCCAAGCGCGACGGTGCCGAGAAGCGTCAGGAGATCAACCCCGAGCGCTCCGCCGAGGAGCGCCGGGCTTAAAATTCCTAAAATGGCAAAGCCGACCGCCCAACCTGCCTCCATTACGCCGAAGCCGGCAATATTTGGAATGCTGTTGGCCACTACCTGCACGCCGCCCGCGACCGCTACCGCCAAGGGCGCGATAGGCAATCCGAGCGCTAGGAAAAAAAAGTAATAGGAAGCAAACATTGAGAGCCAGACGCCCAAGGAGAGAATTCCCGCTAGCCAATAGATGCGACCAGCCGATACGCCTCGAAAGGCTTTTTGGAGCGACTCGATTTTTTGCGAGAGGCTGCTTGCGTTCGTATCTTTTCCAAGTTTCCTCGCAAACCAGGCAAGAACTCTGTACTTCTCGCTCGCCAGGATATAGACCGCCCCGATACCGGCGAGAGCGATGGCTAGAGTTAGCAGAACAAAAAATACGCCCTGTCCCAGGCGCGCAATTGATACAACAAGGAGCGACACTCCGCAGAGGAGGGCCAAGGCCAGAAAATCGAGCACTCGAGCCATAACGACCGCCGCCGTAGAGCGAGCATAGTCAACTCCCCGATCTTTGGCCTGATGCAAGAAAACAAATTCGCCGAGCGGATTAGGCAGAATGCGCACAGCAAGGTTGTGAATACTCGTCACCAAAAAAAGATCCCGAAAGCGCGTTCGGTCCGAAAGAAGCACTCGGAAGCGAAATGTTCTTAGTATATATGCCGCAAGATAACAGGCGATACCGATAAGAAGCGCGGGTAGAGAGAGAGCCTGAAAAAGGCGAGTGATATCGCGGATGTCAATGACGCTAAGAAGCCATACCACGAGGAGCGCGGTAATGCAAAGCGATAGTATGGTTTTTTTTAAATTAAAGCGCTCGAGCATGGGTTTTAACTTTTGTTTTCTAGATTAAGCGTGGTCCGAACGGCGTACGAGCGGCTCTTGTCGCTCGATTCGTGGTAAATGCGCGAAAGGAGCTCAGCGAGAAGACCGAAGCCCGCAAATTGAATGCCCATAATGATGAAGAGGACGGAAACAAGTAGGAGCGGCCGGCTGCCGATCGACTCCCCGAAAACAAACTTGAGCACGGTGAGATATGAGAGGATGGCCCCTCCGAGGACCGAGAACATTATGCCGATGGTGCCGAACATGCGCATCGGTTTAGTCATAAAGTTCAGGAAAAAGTACATGCTGGCGAGATCGAGAACCACTTTGAGAATTCGCGAGAGTCCGTATTTTGAACTGCCGAAGATCCGCGGCCGATGATTGACTTCGAGTTCCCCGATGCGGGCGCCGTTAATGCTCACGTAAATCGGCAAG
The DNA here is from genome assembly GCA_030647855.1 of bacterium. Taxonomy (GTDB): domain Bacteria; phylum Patescibacteriota; class Minisyncoccia; order Phycocordibacterales; family JAUSIJ01; genus JAUSIJ01. Next base: position 2,640 of record JAUSIJ010000055.1, read on the forward strand.
AAGCGGTGCATGTCTCCATAGAGCTTCATGCCGTCGAGAACGGACCTGCGATAAACCTTAAGGGCGCAGCCGTAGTCATGAAGCTTAACCTTGGTAATTTTGGCCACAATATAATTGGCGATGATAGACGGAATCCTTCTCGTGATCATCTTGTCCTTGCGGCTCTTTCGCCAACCTGAAATAACGTCATAGCCCTCTTCAAGTTTGGCGATCATCCTCGGGATGTCCTCGGGATCATTCTGGAGATCGGCATCCATGGTGACGATAATCTTCCCTTTCGCTATCTCGATCCCCGCCCCGAGTGCCGCCGTCTGGCCGAAATTTTTCCGGAGCTCGATTCCCTTCACCGAATCGTCCTTGTCACAGAGTTCCTTGGTCACACGCTGAGAGCCGTCCGAACTACCATCGTTGACAATGATTATTTCGTAGAGTTTGTTCTC
>JAUSIJ010000061.1 GCA_030647855.1 bacterium
CGCTCCACCTCCGAACCAAAATCGGCGTGGCCCGGCGTGTCGACGATATTAATTTTCGTATCTTTATATAAAATGGCCGCATTCTTGGCATAAATGGTAATACCGCGTTCCAGCTCCAAGGTGTTCGAATCCATGGACACTCCCTCGGGAAGGGCGCCGGTTTGGCGCAACATTGCATCGGTCAAGGTTGTCTTGCCGTGGTCAACGTGAGCGATAATTGCGATATTTCGAATTTCCATAAATGGTCTCTCGGTATTGTTTTTGAAAGCACGCGTAAAATTCTGTTGAGAATTCTCTCCTGCTTGGCGTCGCCACGCCTGCGCAAGGCTTTCAAAAACAATACCCCCGCTTAGTTAGAAAGAAGGGAATCAATGTTTCGCATCTCTATAGTAACCCACGATCTGCGTATAATTAAAAACGGCCAACTGGCCGCCTTAAGAGTACAACAGCCGGAAGAAGAAGGCAATTTCGGCCTGAGAGGCTCTTCGGTATGCTTCACTCGTTCAACATCTCGAAGGTCTAGAATTCGGGCTTACCAGTTAAGGTAAACTTATGCGAGATAGAGATAATGGTTGGAGTATGCAGGATATGGACTGGAGAGAAAACGAAAGAGCAAGTCCGGCCAGCATGCAGGAATTTCTTAATGGTATAGACTATCCGGCCACAAGGGATGACCTTTTAGAGCAAGCGGAGATGCAGGAAACGACACCCGATATAATGTATGTCATTGCACAGCTACCAGACGAGGAGTATAGCGGTCCACAGGATGTATCGAAAGCAGTTGGCGAGGTCGAGTAATGTTGAGAAAACCAAAACATCCCACCACCGCATGGGATGTTTTGCATACGCGAGATACTTAGTCGAGTCTGGTTTTATTACCTCGAGCTGTGTTATTCTAAAAACGTTTGGTGATGAGATACTCTCGACTTTTATTAATTCTTACCGTACCGGCCATTCTGTTCACAGCCTACAATATAACGGCTGAGAAATTAGGAAGTTATGAGGGAGAACTTCTGCCTGACCTTGTTCCACTTCCGGCACGTGATTTGACGATAGAACGATCTGCCGACGGTAAAATCTTTCTTTTATTCAGCACCACATTTTATAATCAAGGCAGAGGCCCTCTTGAGCTTAGCGGAGATCCAGCCACAAAGGACATTGAAGGAGATCTTGATAGAGTGGTTTTTCAGCGCGTGTATCACACTAACGGAGGCCGTAGTGAAAGGGCGGCAGGTATTTTTTTGTGGCACCAAGAGCACAGCCACTACCATTTCTCAGATTTTGCAGAGTATGATTTAGAAGCAGTTGATGCAGAGAATCACGAAGATCTCGCCGGCAGTAGGGTCAAGTCGACGTTTTGCATCCGCGATGTGAGTAAGATAGATCTCGAACTTAGGTATGGTAGGATGGAAGCTTATTATCTTACCTGCAATAAAGATATACAGGGAGTATCCGTCGGTTGGGCTGACACCTATTACTTCAATTACCCAGCGCAAAAAATAGAGATTACTGACTTGTCCTCGGGAACATACCAGTTCGTACAGAAAGTTAACCCGGCTCTGCGTTTGCGGGAGCTTGATTATGAAAATAATATGAGCTCCGTACTCTTTGTTCTTAATATGGAGAAGGGAACAGTGCAAGTGCTTGAGGAAACTCCCAGCAATACACCGCAAGTCGAGCATATACACTTAGAACAGCCCTTCGGAGAAGAAAGTTTATGAAAAAAATAATTGCCACCGTTCCCATCATTCTAGCGCTTACGATTGTGGTCTTGCTTGCCGCGAACCGCCAAGGCGAAGAAGCAAACGAGCCTCGTGCGGGCGTCACCGTTATCGCCGACAACATTGAAATTCCCTGGGACATCGCTTTTCTGCCGGACGGCAGCATGCTTGTTACCGAGCGAGGAGGGAATGTGCTTGCGCTCGAAGCGACCGGAGGGCAAAAGACCGTCTTTAACACGGAAGTCGAGGGCGGCGGCGAGGGCGGGCTTCTTGGCATTGCCCTTCACCCGAATTTTGCCGACAATCGCTTTGTGTATCTTTACATGACTCGGCCGGCGAGCGGCGGCCAAACCGGAAATCGCGTGGTTCGCTATCGCTATGAAAACGAAATCTTTTCTTTCGATAAAGTAATCATAAACGGCATTCCCGGCGCCATTTATCATGACGGCGGAAGGATAGCCTTTGGGCCGAACGGGATGCTCTACATCTCAACCGGCGATGCGACGGAGCCTCGGCTTGCTCAAGATTTATCCTCGCTTGCCGGCAAAATTTTACGCCTGCGCGACGACGGCGCTCTACCGTCAGACAATCCTTTTGGCACCGCAATATACTCTTACGGCCACCGCAACCCTCAAGGGCTTGCTTGGGACAGTGAAGGTCGCCTCTTCAGTACCGAACACGGTCGCTCAGGCGCCCTCTCGGGACTCGATGAAATAAATTTTATACAAGCTGGAACTAATTACGGCTGGCCTGACATCGAGGGCGACCAAACAAAAAACGGCATGGTAAATCCTATTCTCCACTCCGGCGCGCGGACGACGTGGGCGCCGGCAAGCGCGGCAATTCTCAACGGCAGCATCTTTTTTGGCGGTCTCCGGGGAGAAGCGCTCTATGAAGCTATCCTCGACGGCGAACGAGTGCGGGAACTCAAAACTCACTTCGAGGGGGAGTTTGGAAGAATCCGGACGGTGCGAGTTGGTCCCGACGAAATGCTCTATCTCTCTACAAGTAATCGTGACGGCAGAGGTTCGCCGGCCCCGAACGATGACAAAATTATCCGCGTGAATCCGAAAGAGCTTTAGAGAATCATTGATGGACGCCCCCGATGCTCGTACAATGGAAAGATGGCTCCCGGAAGTGACACCTACGAGAAGATCATAAATCAGCATCTCTCCATCCTAAAAGACCTCCAGTATAAGTCAGGGCTTTTTGCCGCTTCAAAAAAAGATGTTGCCACCGGCTACAATAAGGCATGGCTCCGCGATAACTTTTATGAATGCCTGGCCTTTGAAGTACTCGGTGATTACGAAACGGTAAGGAAGACGTACCGATCAATTCTCGATATTTTAAAAAAACATGAATTCAAAATCGATTATGCTATCGCCAAAAAACCCGAACACACGCATCAATATATTCACCCTCGCTATAATCCCGAAACCTTCGATGAATACTGGGAGGAATGGGGCAACAAACAAAATGACTCCATCGGCTGCATACTCTTTAAGATTGGCGAGCTGGAGAAAAAAAATAAGGGACTCATTATTGAAAGCGATGACGACATGCGGGTTATTCAAAAGCTCGTCTGGTATCTCTCAACACTCGAATACTGGCATGATCCCGATTCCGGTGTCTGGGAAGAGGAAGAAGAATTGCACGCCTCATCTGTCGGCGCGTGTCTCGCGGGACTTGTGATGATAAGCAATCGGGAAGGAATCAATGTTCCCGCTGAGCTCATAGAGAAAGGCAAAGCGACCCTTCATGCTATGCTCCCCCGCGAGTCTAAGCGTAAGTTTGTCGATCTGGCGCTCCTATCGCTCGTCTGGCCGTATGACATAGTAACGAAGGAGGAAGCGAACGCGATTCTTGAAAATGTCGAGTATCATCTCCTGAAAGAACGAGGGGTCATACGCTACAAAGGCGATAAATATTACAACAAAAATCCTGACGGATGGTCGGAAGAAGCAGAGTGGACTTTTGGTCTAAGCTGGCTCTCGATTATCTATGCGAAACTCGGGAAAAAAGAAGCGGCCGAAAGATTTCTCGCCGAAGCCAAGAAAACCGTAACAAAAGACGGCGCCCTTCCTGAACTCTATTTTTCGAACTCCCCGAAATTTAACGATAATACGCCGCTCGGCTGGAGTGAAAGTCTTTTTATTGTGGCGCTCCACGCCGTGAACCACAATCATTTACAAGCAATGGAGCCGGAAGTTGCCGCACGATGAAGAAAAAGCGCAGTCCCCTGTGGGCGCTGCGCTTGCGAACATCTGCTGTTACTGTTTTTGCGATCTTGCGATCTGCTCCGGCAGAAGCAATGCCCGTCCTGCCTGATGAGGATCCGTCACCTCAAACTCGACTTCATATGCTGTCGTGGGGATAAACCACGTCGAGCGAATTACTCCTTTCTTCCCCCTAAAAAGAGAGAGCTCGGGCACATCCCGAGTCAGTTCCACCAAATCATCAACCCGTGGTTCGTCCATAGCCAGTCCTCCGTTCTCTAAGTATCCCCTAACCTAAACAGAAACTTATTACAGAACCTCAGCAATTGTAGCATAAACAATAAATTTTGTCTAGAGTGCCGCCCCTCAGCGCACAAATTCTCGAGCGCTGCAAGGTCAGCCTAGATGCGCGTGGTCGTTCCACGTCCTTATCCACCATGTTTTAGTCGCCTCGGGATCATTAATAACGACAGTAATGCCGGTATTTTTCATATGGAAGGCTCTGATAAACTCGCCCGCTTCGCGCCCTGTCAGATTTTTCTCAAATATTATGCTTGCCATAACAATGCGCAAAAAAAGACCGTGCGTGACTACGAGAATTTTATCTTCCTTGCGATGCGCTAAATATTTAAGCGATTTTTCGGCTCTTTCTTTCAAATCCTCAAAATTTTCCTCATCAGAGAGCCTGAACTCTTCTACTCCGAAGTTTTCCTGAATGCGCTTGTCGGCTTCGAGCACTTCCGGATCATCCTTGGCTCTGCCGACATGCCATGACGGTCTTCGCCGTTCGACAAAAAGCCCAGAGAATTCAATCGGCTTGTTGATAACGTCGTTAATGATTACGGCGGTTTCCTCTGCGCGCTTCATGGTGCTGGCGATAATTACATCAACCGATAGCTTGGTAAAACGTTTGGCGAGAAATGCTGCCTGCTCCTTTCCCTTCTCCGTGAGCGAAGAACTCGGCCCCTGGAAAACAAGTCCGGCGTTGCCCTCACTTTCTCCATGACGCACGAAATAGATTGTTTTCATAACTGACAAAGACTAATTTGGTTTTCCATATTTTATGAGGTCGAGCTTTTTTTCTCTACGCCAACCTTTGATTTGTGCTTCTCTCTTGAGAGCCCGGGACCGATTGGGATATTGCTCGGTGTAAACAACACGAACAACTTCTTTAGAACTTGTATAGTGACCGCCTTTCCCATTCTTATGTTCACTGAACCTGCGCTCTACATCTATAGTTATACCAGTATAGAGTGATTTATCTGTGCATTCAATTATATATAAAAAATACATGGCGGTTCGACTCACTACATTCGCTCACCGCACTTCTCCTCGCTCAGTACAAGGCCTGCACTGAGCGAGTGAAGCGAGTCGAAGTGCTGGCCGTCTCGAGCTAGAACCGAGGTCGGTCAAGTCCTGTAACGACATTTCTTAATATTCTATCCCACTTTGTTCGATGCGTCTCGAGCACCCCTAAGTTAAATCTGTAAAAGGATTATATGCAACTTCCCAAAGGAAATTATCAGGATCTGAAAAATATCCAGAATAACCTCCCCACTCAGCCTTTTGAGCTGGTTTAACAATTTTCGCTCCTGCTTATTCAGCAAGATTTAGAACTTGAAGTACTTCTGCTTCAGACTTTACATTATGAGCCAATGTAAATCCTCTAAATCCATTTGAATTTTGAATAGGAGCTACAGTTGAATCTTCGGCTAATTTTTCAAGAGGATAAAGAGATAACCATACTCCTTCTAACATAAAGAAAGCTATATCTGCATCGACTCCTCTTTCTTGTATAGGAAATCCTAATCCGTCTTTATAAAAGATAACTGATTTTTCTAAATCTGAAACACCGAGAGTTATTAAGCTTATTTTTGGTTTCATATATTTTGCTATATGTAAATTAGCGATATTATTCTATTGACGCTTCTCGAGCGTCGCTCGACTCAGCCCCTCGCTATCGCTCGGGATACTGAATTTTTATAGTCGCTCGGCGCTCTGCTCCTTAAAAATTCGTAGCTGCGGGTCAGGGACTCGAACCCCAATACCATGCTCCAGAGGCATGTGTCCTACCATTAGACGAACCCGCAATTTCATTTTCCTAATAATGCGTATACAGGGCAGACGACCCTGCAATGAGGAAAATACTATAAGAAAAAGACATTCTATTCAAGAGAGAGAATAGCGATTCCTTTTTCTTCGATTTCATCCTTTGGCCAGAAGCGTTCAAGCTCTCCGCTCTTCCATCGGCCGATATATGTTATCTTTTTTTCTACCGACCTTCCTGTATAGGACTTTGTTTCGGGATTCCATTCTTCGAGAAGAAGGACATCACCAACTTGAGCCTCGATATCGCCAAGGCGAAGTTCAAATTTCTTTCGTCCCGCCGCCACCGCCTCAAAGTACTCCGGCCAGATCTTCTTTTTTATTAGCGACATAGAGTGAGAGAAATACAAACTTGTTTTTATTTTTAATTGAGAACTTCGATAAGGTTTTTTTGCTTATAGGCGCGCTGGGATGAGAGTTTGGTCTTTCTGAATTCAATGCTGGCTCTGATAAATTCGCTAAAGAGCGGATGCGGCGAGAGAGGCCGAGCCTGGAATTCTGGATGAAATTGCGTACCCAGAAAGAAAGGGTGGGTACTCTTGGGCAATTCGGCGATTTCCATAAGCTTTCCGTCCGGCGAAGTGCCTGAAAAGACGAGGCCCGCTCTCTCGAGTTCCTCGATATATCCGTTGTTCACTTCAAACCGGTGGCGGTGGCGCTCCTCGATCTCGCTTTTACCATATGATTCCTCGGCGACTGATCCTTTTTTGAGCTTCGCCGGATAGGCCCCAAGTCGCATGCTGCCGCCGTAGTTGCCTTCCTCAAGTTTTTTCTTCTGGTCAGGCATTATGTGGATCACCGGAAACTCCGTGGCAGGATTTATCTCAGTGGTATGCGCCCCTTCCCAGCCAAGCACATTGCGGGCGTACTCGACTACTGCAAGTTGCATGCCATAACAAAGGCCGAAGTACGGAATTTTCTGTTCGCGGACATATCGAATGGCGGAGAGCTTCCCTTCGATGCCGGTCTCACCAAATCCGCCCGGAACGATAATGCCGTCATAGGTAGAGAGCATTTTGACAGCCCGTTTGCTCTTTTCGAAGTCTTTGGCGTTTAGCCACGAAATATTCGGCACAAAACCTTGCTTAAACGCCGAGAATTTGATCGCCTCGATTACCGAAATGTACGCATCAGAAAGCACGAAGTCCCCCGTGTCGAAATACTTGCCCACAATAGCGATTGAAATTTCATCCTTTGATGAGGTGGTGGTGCCGACAAAAGCACGCCACTTGTCCATCCCCTCGCAGTTTGCCTTCGGTCGCAGGTGGAGAGCTTTGAGAATGGTTTCACCGATGCGATCTCGCTCAAAATTAATCGGTACGTCATAGATGCTCTCGATATCAGGAGCGGAGATGACACGATTTTCTTGCACGTTGCAAGAAATTGCAATTTTTTCTTTTCTTTTTTTATCAAGGGCGATTTCACTGCGCGCAATAATGATATCGGGCTGGACACCGTAGGAATTCAGCATGCGAACGGCGTTCTGAGTGGGGCGAGTCTTCATCTCGCCTATCTTACTCGGCACGGGCAGATAGCTCACCAGAATAAAGAGCACATCATTAGGATGTTTGAGCTTGAGCACCCGCGCCGCTTCAATAAAGAGAATGTTTTGATAGTCACCCACCGTCCCGCCGATTTCGATGAGCGATATATTTGAACCGTTGAGTTCAGCCGCTTTTTCAATTCGCCGCAAAATTTCCCCTGTAATGTGCGGAATGGCTTCCACGCATTTGCCTTTGTAACCGAGATTGCGCTCCTTTTCG
>JAUSIJ010000008.1 GCA_030647855.1 bacterium
AAGAAAAACTGGTTTTTGAGGAAAGTCGGAGCGGAAATGTTGACATCATATCGCTCGGTGGCGTTATTGTCGCCCAGAAAGGGTCGTCTGGAGGCGCGGTCGTCGCCGAGAGTGGCAAGCTCGTGGCGATCATTGTCACGAGCACCGAGGCGCCTCAAACAAGTGAACGAGATCTGCGAGCCATAACACTCTCCCACATTAATCGAAACCTCATTGCTGACAAAAATGTCAGTCTCTCTTCTTTCCTCGGAGGGAATTTGTCTCAGAAAGCAGAGGAATTCCGAAGCGGCGAATTTACGAGGCTTGCGGCGCTTATCACCGACGCTCTTGTTGATTAGCTGGCCTTTTCTCTACTTCCGCGCTATGCCGAAGATATGCGGAGCAATAAGACCGTTCCCTATTTTCAGTGACTCGGCTTTCACCTCGGAAAAACCGGCACGCTTGATTAAATAGAGCGTTTCCTGATCCGGGCGGCAACCGTCAGCGATGAACCCCCACGGTAGCTTAAAAATCTTTTGGAAAAAGTAGAGCAAACTTCTCCGCGGCGCTGCCACGTGCTCAATAAAAATAAATTCTCCAGCCGGCTTTAACAAACGCCGTACTTCGTGGAGCACTTTGGTTAGATCTCTGACCGAGCAGAGTACGCGGGTGCTTACCACGGCATCTGCAGTATTGTCTCCTAAAGGAATTTCCTCTGCGCTACTCGTAAGAAATTTATAATTATTGAATCCTATCGTGTGAGCACGGGCCTCAAAATACTCGCGCATGTGACTGTTCGGTTCGACCGCAACAAGCGTTATGCCCTTCGGAAAATACGGAAGATTGCTACCGGGACCTGAACCGATCTCCACGACCAAGCCTCGCATGCCTGAAAAAAGTTCCCTTTTAAGTCGCTCAGTTTCAACTTCCGGACTTTCCGCGCCTTTCGCGAGAAGCCAGGCGTGAAGACGTTTTCGAAAACTCATAGGCTGCCTTTGCTCATCAGACTAAGATCGTCATTCTTGTCCACTTTATTCTTCTTTTGCATACCGCACTTTTGGCACTTATGTAAAATGACAAATTTTCCTCTTTCCTGCTCGAACGCAACCGGTTCCATGAGCCCGCGGCAGAGTGCCAGTCGATCTCCAGGATGAACGTCCACATGCTTTGACCAGAGACACGCCGGACAATGATTCGTATAACCGCTTCCTTTAACGGCAAACCCGCACTGCTCGCAGAGAAAATCTTCGACCGTTCGCTTAAATCTTGTATCGCTCATTTGAATGTCAGTACTCCTCGTTTATACGTTATGAAACCTTCCCGGGCAAGCTCGATGACTGCTTTTTCGAGCCGGACTGACGAAAACTTTCCATCAAAAAGATTGCACTTCGCAACAACCGGTTCAGCATGCGTTTGCTGGAGCATCACCTCTGACACTAAAATCTTGTAAGGGTCAGTTGTTTCCCGCCACGGCAGATTTCTTTTATGCTTGCGGTAGTGGTAAAGAATCTTCCTCCTAAATTTTTTAATTAGTGTCGACCCATTTCTCATTGCTTGGTAAAGCATGGGCAATTATACCTAAATTGTAGCTTTGGTTTTTCGTATACCACGCCTCACATTTTTCGGCCCGGGTCTTGTCAGGATACCTAAAACCACATTTTTCACACACGTAATGATTAGAATGAAGGGTTTGAACCATTTTCGGGGCGCCGAGAATCGAACTCGGACCTCACGCTCCCAAAGCGTGTATACTGCCACTATACTACGCCCCGTTTAGTCACAAAATGGTAGCACACCAAATGATATCGAACCAGCCATAACATAAAGGACGCCTCGCTATCCTTTAAAGGACAAGATTCTCAAGATACTCAACCTTTGCTGTCTTATTAGCTATATCGAGATAGACGGTGACTCCATCGAGTTGCCATTCCGCATCCTCGTCAATGTCCTTTTCAACTAAGTAGGAGTTGATCGCTCGACCAAGACGTTCAAGCTTCCAGGGATGTATGTTGTCCTCGGGCCTATAATCATCCCCTTCTATCGCCTCGGAACCTGTTTCACGGGTAACATTAGATCGTGAAACGGTCTTCACCTCAATAAAATGAAGGGTTTTTCCATTCTCTGCGATGACATCTATTTCTCCCCATTTCTTTCGATAGTTCCTACAGAGAAGCTTGAAACCGCGTTTCACGAGAAACCTACAGGCTGTATCTTCGCCTATTGCCCCTATCTTTTGCTTATCTGTCGACTCTCTGTTACTCATGAAACAAATCCTCCCTAACAAGCCCTTTCATCACTAACTCTTGGAAAAACTCATCCAAATTCGCCATATTCTTAAGCTCATCAAAAGTCACCCAACGATAGTCCATGCTTTCGTCGTCAACAACAGGATCACCTTTGGTGAAACCTACATAGGTAATTCTAACTATGTGCCTCTTACCGTCCTTTAGGATGTCCTGCGCCTCCATAACCCTTGGCTCACCGATGATAGTAAGGCCTGTTTCCTCATTGACTTCCCTCCTAAGATTAGCCAAGAGTGTTTCACCTGAAACAATCCTACCGCCAACAATGTCCCAAGCCCCTTCAATCCCCGGGTATTTTGAAGACCTCTGTAGAAGCAAAAAACGGTCATTTTCAATGTTTTTTAAGAGAATTTTCACTCCCACCTGTAGTTCCATAGACTATACGATACATCATACCCCATGTTTCATAACAAACATGTTTCACGTGAAACCTTTTCTGTGGATAAGTATCAATAGGACTCTTCGTAACGTCGTCTTTTAGGAATTAACTTTATTATTAGCCATATTTCTGGTGTAGGACATTATGCTTTACAGCAAAAATAAGTCATGTTATTAAGATTAATCCACAGGTTTATCCACAGTTTTGGACTCATTAACCCTTATTTTTCGTATTACGCTGTCTCGCCTAGGATCATCATATAGGACGCACGGTGTCTTTTAGAGTCAGACTGGGTTAGAGTGCTATACTTTGTCAATGAAGGAGGCGATCCTCATAGGTACTGGTCTTGTTGGGTCTGAAATCCAAAGACTCGGAAAGGGGAGTCTCCGTATCAAGTATCTTTTAAGAACAACCGGTATTTATAGCGAGAGTGGCGATAAATTGACTACTCTGAGTGAGCTCCCAAAATATACAGATGTCGATATTGCGATCATTGCAATCCCAACTCTTGATAACGGTGAAAGGGCATTTGAATATTTACTGCATTTTCTAAAAAAGGGAGTTCCAGTCGTAACCTGCGAGAAAGGTGCGCTTGCTAACTTCTTTCCTGAACTCAAGCCGTATCTTCGTAGCGTCGGCTATTCGGCAACCGTTGGGGGAGGAACACGTATGATTCCTTTCCTGCAAGGGTACGATAATAAAAAAATTGAAAGCATTTTAGCGGTTATTAATGGCACTTTAAACTATATCGGTTCACAAATTGCCGCAGGAGAGGAGCCCCGGGCGGCGGTAACACAAGCGATCGAAAATGGCTACACTGAGCCGGGACCAACAGGCCTCATTGCCCTAATAAATAATGAAATGCAAGATGTTCTTTTGAAGTGCATTATCCTTGCAAACACCTTTAATAAAGACTTCGAGTTGCGCGCCTCTAACGTGCCGTGGGAACCTATCAGTGAGTCGCAACTTGAAGAAATTGCATCGAATAGTAAAACTTTGCGGTGCCAACTCTCAATCTCCAAAAGCAGACCCGCCTCAAGAATCGGCGGGTTTTTGCTGAAAGAAGGCGACTGGTATATCGCCGCTGGTTTCATGCCTATAGAACGGCTTGGTAGCAATGTATCCCTTGGCGTTGAAAATATTTTGATTATTAAGGGCTCGGACGGTGAACGGGTTCTCCGAGGACCCGGGGCAGGCAAAACACCAACCGCTCTTTCGATGCTCGAAGATGTTATGGGACTGTTGGGAGAGTGAAATGCTGTGCGGGCAGGGGTAATCGAAACCCCGCCTCGTCCTTGGCAAGGACGCGTCCTACCACTAAACCATGCCCGCAAAATAGGGAAGACTCTGGTACTGTATCACGCGGGAGACTGATCTTTCAAGCCTATTTTAAAATTTCTTTTTGATGTCGAGTAGTATAATATGTGAGGACGCGCCCGTAGTGAAATGGATATCATAACTGCCTTCGAAGCAGTCGTTGCGGGTTCGAATCCTGCCGGGCGCGCTCATTGTGTGGTCGGGAAAAGCCAACCGTTTGGCTTTCGACAGGATTCGAAAGGCGGAATATGCTGCCGCAAGCAGCCATGAGCCGGCCTCGCCCATAAGCTACGGCTGAGAGGGTCGCGGGTTTGCGGAAGGCAAAACCTGTGACCGAATCCTGCCGGGCGCGCTCGTTTTTACTCTAAAATGAACAGACAAACTCGATTCTCAATCCCAAAAGAGGTGTTGGACGTCATACAAGCGCTCCATACGGCGCGCTTTCAAGCATATCTCGTAGGCGGCTGCGTACGCGATCTTTTGCTCGGCATAAAGCCCCGTGATTGGGATATCACCACTAATGCAACCCCGGAAGAGATTGTTAAGCTTTTCCCAAAAACTTTTTACGAAAACGCTTACGGTACCGTCGGTATAGTGAATGAGCAAACGACCGACGAGACGCTCAAGGTAGTCGAGGTTACTCCGTATCGCCTCGAGAGCGAGTATTCCGACTTTCGCCGACCCGACAAAGTGACATGGAGCGATAAATTGGAGGACGATCTCAAGCGCCGCGATTTCACCGTGAACGCCATGGCCTACGACCCAACAAAAGGACAGACGGTTGACCTTTATAAAGGACAGAGTGACTTAGCGGCAAAAGTTATTAGAACCGTCGGCCCTCCGAAAGATCGATTCAGTGAAGATGCGCTCCGAATGCTGCGCGCTGTTCGACTCTCGGCAGAGCTCGGCTTTGCAATCGAAACGGAAACCGAAAAAGCGATCGCTCGGCACGCCGAAAACCTCGGTAAGATCTCGGCTGAGAGAATTCGTGACGAATTTATCCGCCTGCTCATGTCAAAGGAACCGATGCGCGCTATTGTCAAGCTCGAGAGCCTTGGTTTGCTTTCGCACTTCCTTCCGGAGCTTGAAAAAAGCGTCGGCGTAAAGCAAAACCAAGCCCATAAATATGAAGTTTTTGAGCATCTCCTCCGTTCGTTGCAATGTGCAGCCGATAAAAACTGGCCACAGGACATTCGCTTGACAGCCCTCTTTCATGACATTGGCAAACCACCCACCCGGGAATGGTCAGATGAAAAAGGTGACTGGACTTTTCATGGCCATGAGGTAGTCGGCGCCCGCATGACCAAAAAAATCCTTGAGCGGCTTCGTTTTTCCAAAGCAGTCGCGGAACGCGTGGTAATGCTCGTCCGATGGCATATGTTTTTTTCCGACGTGGAACAGATCTCGCTCTCGGCTGTTCGACGGCTCGTCGCCCATGTCGGTGCTGAAAATATATGGGACCTCATGAACGTACGCGTTTGCGATAGGGTAGGGACTGGTCGCCCCAAGGAAACGCCGTACCGACTGCGCAAATACAAAGCTATGATCGACATGGTGCTTCGAGACCCTGTCTCTGTCGGAATGCTCAAGATTGACGGCACAGGGGTAATGGAGATCACCAAGCTGCCGGCGGGCCCTAAGATAGGCCATATATTGCACGCCCTGCTCGATTTGGTGCTCGACGATCCGAAGCGTAATACCAAAGAATTTCTTGAGGGAGAGGCCTCGAAGCTGGCCAAACTTTCTGACCAAGTACTGAAAACTTACGGCGAACAAGGCAGAACAGCCAAAGAAAAAGAGGAAGAGAAAGAACTGCAAAAAATTCTTTCCCGTCACAAAGTTCAGTAGACCAGAGTGTCATGGGTCATAGGAAGGACATGATTAAGTTGTTATACAAAAGAATAATCAGAAAATTTGATCTTTCGGAGACGCAGCTGAAAGAATTGAGAGTTAGATTAGTTCCAGAAAACATCTGCAAAGGTCCATTCATACAGGGAGAGAAAAGTTGTCCTAACACAACAGCGTTAGCAATTAAAGAGAAGGTGAGTAGATTTAAAACTGCAGGTGAGGTAAAAAAATTGATGGAGAAATACAGTGTGAAAAACGCTCAATTATGGGCATTTTACGTAATATTCGACTTCCCGGCAATATTATCCGAAAGATATTTCAAAAAATCTCTTGTAAAGATGAGAAACGCTCTTGGTGAGTTAATTATAGAAAAACAAAGTTAAGTCAAAATCACCCCCTTCGGAAGTAGAAATAAAAAAAACCGCCTAAGCAGTTTTGAGAACATGCTAGGCGGTTGAAAGAGCCGCCCAGTGAGAAATTAATCCAGGTTTGGTATCACTTAACTTTTAAGTGGAAGATAGTGTTGTTGATACGTACCTCGTTAGATCATTCCTGACCAGATGGTCTTTCGAAAAGAGCGCGCAGAACTCTTTTCTTTCAAAGAACACATGCCGCCAGTGTACTGGAGAATAAAAATTGTACACTTTTGGCCTGCTCCCATTTTAACGAATGCTTCAAGTCATGTAAAGGACATAATTGGGGATAAATGTCCTTTATATGGGACAGCCCCGGCCGAGCTCTATTTCAAGGCCGATTGGGCAATGATCCGAACCGAGCACCTGTGGATAAGTCGAGACTTCTCTGATCTTTGGAGCAAGATCAGAGCTCACAAAGAAATAATCTATCCTCCATCCGATATTACGCTCGCGTGATGCCGTCTTCATATCCCAATATGTATAAACCTCTCGCTTGCTGGGATAGCGGTAGCAGTAGCTGTCGACATAACCGTGTCGTTCCACTTCATCAATCCGGATTAGAACTTTACCAAAAAAATTGGTAAATTTATGACTGATGATTTCGTACAAACGCTCATGCAGAGAAGCCTTGCTCGTTAAACCTCTAACGGGGTTGACACTTTTAAGACCCGGTCTATAGTAAAGACAGAACACATCTTTTCAGCTCATCTCTATCCGCGTGGGAAGGATGTCGCTGATACACTGAAAGGACTTGCCATGGAAAGGGCAACCCTCATGGATGCGGTGGGATCACCAGTCAACGTCGCATTGGCGGAGGAGGAACTCCGAAAACGGGTCAGACGCTCAGGTGTCTCTCGATCGAACTTGCAGCTTCTCCTTTCCGGAGGGCTGACGTCGGCGCTTTTCCGAGCCGAGATCTCGGGAATCGACCGTCAGTGGTTCGATATTTCACTCATGCGAAACGAGACGCGAAGTGTATCACGTAAGGCTCAAGCGGCCACGAACGAGCAGATCAAAAAGCTCGAGTTGCAGCTCGTTCAGAGCCGGATGACAGAGAAGCGCTTCCGGGAGATCCTTGAATCGGGCCTTCTCGACGAGTTGCTTAAGGCGGAGCCCTTGAGCATCTGCCGGGAGACCTTTTTTAAGGCGCTCCATCAGGATGACACACGATGCGAGGGCTGCTGCGTCGCTCGTCGTGAGCGAGGTTCTCAGTACTGCTCATCTTGCTGGACCAAACTTTTCGGTTTCGACCAGCCACTCAATAAGCCAGCGGCACATCTAAGCCCTCCGGTGGAAACCGAAGATTTCCATCATGATCTGGATCTCGACGCCGAAGGAGACTGGCAATACGCCATGCACCTGCTCGAACAGTAGAAGGAGACCAAATACATACAACCCTTCATGAGGCGAAGGGTTGTTTTTTAAGAAAAAAATCCGCTCTTTGCGAGCGGATTTTGTGCGAGTGCGATCGCGGTACTCATCAGTATCGTTTAGTTTACGCAAGATCCTTACAGCTTCCTTTACTTTTTTGACCACCGAACCGGGAAGGGCATCATGGTCAAGAACCGACTTTCGCACAATTTGGTTGAGCAAACCAAGCGCCCAGCGCTCTATTTCGCTCTTTCTTGATCTCACCGCAGCTCCTTAATCTTTTCTAAAGTAATTCTACTCCAAAAAAATTAAAGAAAAACCCATCGATTAGTTTCGGGGGGTTGTCTCGGCTATCGATCTGGGTCGCCCATACACTCGTCCGGAACCTCGGTAAGCTTCTGGAGAGTAACACCGCTTATAATTTCGGCTTCATCTTCTCCAAAGCCGAAACACGTACCCTCAGCCCTTGGGAAACAGTGGTCTCTCCACCAGGCGGCTGCAGCAGGAGCATGACGCACAAGGATAGCGATGGCTTCGGCTTGCGGAACGCTGTAGCCATAGCGGTTAAACCTAAGCGGTTCTTTTGACACCACTCCTATTTCACTGCCACTGTCAGGATAACCACAGACTGGATCGCACGGTAGTTCAAGCCCAACCCATGCTCTCCGTACTTCAAGAGGGGCCTCGCCGGCCGGTATCTTGATTATTCGTATTCGACCGGTCGCCTTGGGCGTCGGCTCATTTTCGAGCCGCTTGTCGCAGAGATGATTGCTACACCGTGCACACTTTTCTCTCGCTTGGCACATTAAGCCTCCGTTATGTTCTGCACTCATAGTACGACAATCGGACAGTAAAGAAAATGCTACTCCTTGCCTCTGTTATGAAACCGTTTGTGCACCTCTTTTAAATGTTTATCGGTAAGATGAGTATAGATCTGGGTTGTGGAGATATTGGCGTGCCCAAGCATCATTTGTACCGAACGCAGATCTGCGCCGTTTTGCAGCAGATCGGTGGCGAAACTGTGTCGAATGACGTGCGGCGTCACTTTTTTTGAAATACCAGCCTTGATGGCATAGTGTTTTACAATTCGTTCGACCGAACGAGACGTGAGCGGAGAGGTTTCCTTGCTTTTGTTGCGGTGTCGCACAAAAAGGGCGTCGTGCATATCTTTGCGTGCTTCAAGGTATGATTTGACTGCTTTTTTTGCGTCATCCGATAGAAACACCACCCGGACTTTGTCGCCCTTTCCTCTGACAGAGAGTTCATCATGTTTGAGATTGATATCCCGAGGCAAGGCGCAGAGCTCGGAAACACGAAGGCCGGTCGAGAAAAACAACTCGAGAATAGCTTTGTCCCGCAGCGACTTAAGATCTTTACCGCTTGAGGCACCGATCAAACGCTCAAGCTCATCGTGGGTAATAAGATCAAGTGATCTTTCTGGGATTTTGGCGAGCTCGATGCGCTCCGGCGCGAGCGACTCGATCCCGCGCCGAGAGAGATACTTGAGAAACGTGCGCAGGGCGATGAGATAATAATTCTGGGTTTTTCGCTTCATGGTGTCACCTACGCCCGGCTGGCGGTTGAGCCATAGTCGGAACTCGCGCACGAGCTCGTCCGTCACCGACTTCGGAATCGAGGCCCTGGTCTGATTCAAAAAGCGAGTCAGATAGCGGTCATAGCTCTCGATAGTCTTTAAACTTCGCCCCCGCTCAATTTCGAGATGTTCCAGAAACTCGCGTTTTAATTCTTGAAGTGTAGCCATGCTAGAAGCCGAATATTGTGCGACATTACCCCTTGATTGTACTATGAAACACTGCCGGTTTTTCGACTTGCAGAGATAACTGTTTTATGCTATGGTTAAAAAGATGTTAACCAAACGTCAAAAGAACAGGGTTATCGGTGAAACCAAGGTCCATGACACGGACACTGGTTCTCCTGAAGTCCAGATCGGCCTCCTTACGCGGAGAATTGAGGAATTGACCGATCACCTCAAGAAACATCAGAAAGACAAACACTCTCGGCGAGGGCTTTTGCAGATGGTGGCAAATCGTCAGACGCTCGTGAAATATCTTCAAAAGAAGAGCGCGCGCCGCTACAACGCCATCGCCAAGAAGCTCAATCTGCGCAAAAGAGAAAAATAAAATGTCCGTTCTTTACAATTGCATAGGGTCCTTTTTTTAGTTTTTTCTTTATTAATTTTTACTTTTTAATTTTATTACATGGCTGTAGTCAAACATAAGGAACAGCGTGTCGGTATTTTTATCGATACGCAAAATCTCTACCATAGCGCCAAGAATTTATACAAAGCGCGCGTCAATTTCGGACAAGTGCTCAAAGAAGCGCTCGCCAACCGAGTACTCATCAGAGCCATCGCCTACGTCATTACGACGGAAAGCGGCGAGGAACAAGGTTTTTTTGATGCCTTGGTCAAGATCGGAATCGAAACCAAAACCAAAAATCTCCAGATCTTCGCCGGTGGGGCGAAAAAAGCTGACTGGGATGTGGGGCTCGCCGTTGATGCGATTAAGCTTGGGCCGAAACTCGACACGGTGATCATTGCTTCGGGAGACGGCGATTTCATTCCGCTCGTCGAATACCTGAAGATCAACCAAGGATGCCAAGTGGAAGTCATTGCTTTCGGCAAATCCTCATCGGGGAAACTCATTGAAGCGGCAGACGATTTTATCGACATGTGCGCCGACCCGAAAAAGTTTCTGATCGGCACCTATAGATCAGAACGCCGGCCAATAAAGAGCCCGTAAGAAGGGCAAAAAAACCCGCACGGGGTTTTTTGCTTTTAAATCGCGAGATCTGTTACACTGCACATATTATAAGTAGCCGGTTATGGTTTCCAGATTCATAGATTTGAGCACACCTCAAGTCTGCCATCTGGAAATCAAGCCTCGAAGTATGAATAAGCGCCAATTCTCGACTGAAGTCAGCGGTAAAACGCTTACCGCGGAATTTAGCGACCTCGCCGACCAAGCCAACGGCTCGGTCATGCTTAAATACGGCAATACAGTGGTCCTCACCACCGCCGTCATGTCAAAATATGCTCGAGAGGGGAGCGATTTCTTCCCGCTCACCGTTGATTACGAAGAAAAGTTCTATGCCGCAGGAAAAATTCTCGGCAGCCGCTTTCTGCGCCGTGAAGGCCGGCCTTCTGACGAGTCAATCTTGTCGGGTCGTGTGGTTGACCGCACCATCCGACCGCTTTTTGACCAATGGCTGCGAAACGAGATCCAAGTGGTCGTGAGCGTCCTCTCGATCGATGAGGACGACCCGGATATTCTTGCCGTTAACGCCGCTTCACTCGCACTCGGCGTCTCTGATATTCCTTGGAACGGACCGGTGAGCGCCGTGCGCATCGGCAAACACAAAGGAAAGGCCGATTTTATCGTTAAACCAACATACAAATTCAGAGAGGACCCTGATGTCGAGCTCGATATGGTTGCCTGCGGCAAGAATGGCAATATTAATATGATCGAGGTCGGGGCAATGATTACCAGCGAAACGGTTATCGTCGATGCCCTTAAAAGTGCTTCGCTCGAGATAGAAAAAATCCAGGCATTTCAGGAAAAAATAATTGCCGAGATAGGCAAGCAAAAGATTAGTATCGAGCGACCGGCCATGGACCCAAGCCTTGTGGCACTTTTTGAGGAAGCAATTCTCCCGAAGATGCTTCCGGCCATTTTTAGGGGAGTGCCCGGCAAGGGCGATATCGAGGCGCTAAAAAGCGAGTGGCTCACCCAGGCGCAGGAAAAACTAGAGTCTTCGGATCTCCCAGAGGCTCGGGAACTTTTTGAAAGTAAGGTTGACGAACTTGTGCACCGCGAAGCGATCGACAATGACCGACGTCCGGACGGGCGCGGCATGGACGATCTGCGTCCGCTCTACGCCGAGGCCGGCGGTATCTCACCCATTCTCCACGGCACCGGCATCTTTTATCGCGGCGGCACTCATATTCTTTCAGCGCTGACGTTAGGCGGGCCCGGCGATTCACAGGTGATTGAGGGCATGGAATATCAGCTCAAAAAGCGATTCATGCATCACTATAATTTTCCCCCCTACTCAACCGGCGAAACCGGCAGGATGGGAGGAACCAACCGCCGCATGATCGGCCACGGAGCACTCGCGGAAAAAGCGCTTGCTCCGATTATTCCCCCACAGGAAGCGTTTCCGTACACCATTCGACTGGTTTCCGAATCGATGGCGTCGAACGGCTCGACCTCGATGGGCTCGGTCTGCGCCTCCACTTTAGCGCTTATGGATGGCGGCGTACCGATAAGATCTCCTGTAGCCGGTATCGCCTCCGGCCTCATGTTGAGCGAAGCGAAATCCGCCTCCGGCGCAGCGGAGTACCGCTACAAAGTACTCACCGATATCCAAGGGCCGGAAGATCATCATGGCGATATGGACTTCAAAGTAGCCGGCACCCGCGAGGGTGTTACGGCAGTGCAAATGGATGTCAAAGTCGGCGGCATTCCTATCCCCATTCTAGAAGAAGCACTCGAGAAAGCGCGCGTGGCTCGGCTAAAGATCTTGGATGTCATGGCGGGAGCGATCAAGGAACCGCGGCCGCAAATTTCCCCGAATGCTCCCAAAATCATCATCATTAAGATCAAAGTTGACCAAATCGGTCTTATCATCGGCACGGGAGGCAAAACCATTAATGAGATCAAAGACAAGACGGGCGCGGAGATTGATATCGAAGACGACGGCTCGGTCTTCATCACCGGCAAGAACGGCGCCGCTGATATGGCGAGAGCCATCATCCTTGAAATGACGCGCGAATACAAGAGAGGAGAAGTGCTCAAAGGGGAGGTGACCAAAATCACCGAGTTCGGCGCATTTGTCAAAATCGGCGCTAATGCCGAAGGACTGGTCCACGTCTCGGAAATCGCCCCGTTTAGAATTGCCCGCGTGCAGGATGTTCTCAAAGAAGGAGAGACGGTTAATGTTATAATTAAAGAAATCGACGAAAGAGGGAGGATTAGGTTATCCATAAAAGATATAGATCCTAATTTCGCAAAAAACAAGGCGCAGAAGTAAGTCATGGAACTGCCAGAGGACATAAAACCTGAAAAAGTCGGGGCGACCCCCGACCAGGCTCCCCCAGATGGTGGAGAAGCTTCGGTTGCCACAGAAGATTCCCTCAAACCACTTCGCACTTACAAGAGCGACGTGGCGGAAGCCGTCAAAAATAAAAATGCGTCAGTAGTCAAGATCGCCATGGCGGAGCAGGAGCGCCGTGAGAAGCGGGGGCTTATCGTGGCGCCGCTCATACCGGGTGAAGTAAGTTTTTGGGAGCGGCATCGCTACCAGATTTTCGTCACTCTGAGCATTCTTCTCATCGTTTCAAGCGTCGCCACCTCTATTTTTTTGTTTATCGCTAACCGTTTTGAGAAAACCGAACCGGCTCGCCCTATCAATACCGGGACGCCCGGCGCCATCATGCACTTCGAAAGTGAGCGTTTCGTGGATACGACGGATATGACCGAACTCACCCTACGAAACCATCTTGAGAGCGAGAAGCGGCGACCGCTGACGCTCAATACCGTCGCTAATGTCGCTCTGCTTACAAGGGACGCGAGCCTCACCCCTCCGCGGCGGCCGATCACGAGCGCCGAGGTTCTGACACTCATCAAAGCGCGCGCCTCAGGAGCCTTTAGCCGTTCGCTCGAGCCAAATTTTATGTATGGCATTCATAACTGGAACCGAAACACGCCTTTTCTCGTATTTAAGATCGCCTCATTCGATGCTGCCTTTTCCGGAATGCTCGGCTGGGAGGAGTTCCTCTATGATGATATCAGCGAATATCTTGTCGATAATCCAACCCTCGACACCGAAGCAATTCTTGAGAGTAAAAAACCCTACGAGGACATTGTTATAAAAAACAAAGACGTACGAGCCCTCCGCTTACCTTCGGGCGAAATAGCACTG
The DNA here is from genome assembly GCA_030647855.1 of bacterium. Lineage (GTDB taxonomy): Bacteria > Patescibacteriota > Minisyncoccia > Phycocordibacterales > JAUSIJ01 > JAUSIJ01. Next base: position 13,557 of record JAUSIJ010000008.1, read on the forward strand.
ATGTACACGTTCGTTGACCGCGAAACGCTTGTCATTACTACCGACGAAAGCACCCTGCGAGAAGTGGTGGACCGAGTCCAGAGTGCCAAACTCATCAGATAACCGAGCGCAGTTTTTACTTTTTATTTTTAACTTGTATTATTAGGCCATGACAATAGACACTGGCCAATTTAAAGCGAGGATCGAAGACGAATTGAAGACGGTCGTCGCCGAGCTTAAAACTGTCGGCAGAATTAATCCTGACAACCCGCTCGACTGGGAATCAATGCCGGGGGAGCTCGATATTATGCAAGCCGACCGAAATGAAGCGGCTGATAAGTTTGAAGAATACGAGAATAACACGGCAATTTTAAAACAACTTGAGATACGATTCAATGAATTGCGCGGTGCCCTCAAACGTATTGAGCAAGGCACGTACGGCACGTGCACAGTCGGAGGAGAAGAGATCGAAAAAGAACGACTGGAAGCTAACCCTGCCGCCACGACCTGCATGAAGCATCTTGGTAAGTAAAAAATCAAAAAGAAAAAATAAAAATTAAGGATGAAGAATTTCTCCAAGGTTTTCAGCGCCCAGACTACGCTTCTTAAAGCGCAGATCGTTGATATAGAGGTTGACCTATCGAGAGGTTTGCACTCTTTCTCGATTGTCGGACTGCCTGACAAAGCGGTAGAAGAATCGCGCGACCGCGTCAGCGCCGCCATCAAAAACTC
>JAUSIJ010000060.1 GCA_030647855.1 bacterium
TGTGTCTGCGGCAATTCGAAGAGGAAAGATTACCGCCGAAGACCTTATGGTCACAATCACGCCCATGGATTAATCCATGGGCTTTTTCTTTAACAAAAAACCGCTCATGAGCGGTTTTTTGTTATGCGTTTCTTTTTATGAAAGCCGACAGTCGAGATTTACTGCGAGAGGCAGTATTCTTTTTAATAAATTTCTCTTTTGTGGCTTTATCGAGTGCTTTGTATGCTTCACGCAGAGCTAGCTTTGCATCTTCAGGTTTTTTATTTTTAACAGCCAGTCGAATTTTTTTTGTAGCGCGATGAATGGCATCCTTGAGATGCACGTTGTGGAGCTCCTTACGTGCCGAGGTGCGGAGCGCTTTCTTTGCTGACGTGGTAATTGGCATGCACGCAATAGTAACCTAAGCTCAATAAAAAGACAACAGCCGAAGTCTTTTGAGAGCAATTGTTGTAAGATATGATAAAACCATGATTGGATCGCTAACTGGCAGGGTTTTACATCGGGATGTCCGCTATATCTTGCTTGATGTAGGAGGCGTTGGGTACAAGGTTTTCGCCACTACTGACACTCTAGAGAAATGCCGCCCGGGCACACACAACATCACCCTTTGGACACACCTCGCCGTGCGCGAGGATGCCCTTGATCTCTACGGATTTCTAGACGAAGAATCACGCCATTTTTTTGAACTTCTGATTTCCATTTCCGGCATTGGCCCGAGGACCGCCCTCTCGGTCCTAAGCGTCGCCCCCATCAAAACATTGCGAAACGCCATCTCGTCCGGTGAAACAAGCCACCTCACCAAAGTTTCCGGCATCGGCAAAAAAATCGCGGACAAGATCGTCCTCGAACTCAAGGACAAACTAGGCGCCTACGAAAATCTCGACCCCCTACATGCCAGGGAAGAAGTTGACGCAGTCGAAGCACTCAAGGCGCTCGGCTATTCCCTCGAAGAAGCGCGCGATGCTCTCAAGAAAATCAACAATGACATCACCGGCACCGGTGAAAAAGTAAAACAAGCGCTAAAAATTCTCGGTACTCAAAAATAATGGAAGTCTTGCTCAATGCTTTAAAAAAAATCATCCCTAAGCGCCTCCTTGAGTCGCTGCGCCCCATCTATCACTACAAGCTGGCAATGCTTGCGGCCATTGCCTATCGCTTTCCCTCTCGGAAGATTTTTGTGGTGGGTGTCACCGGCACCAAAGGCAAATCAAGCACCGTCGAGATTTTGAACGCAATCCTCGAAGCGGCCGGCAAAAAAACGGCTGTAGCCGGCACCATACGCTTCAAGATCGGAAAAGAATCTCGCCCAAACCTCTACAAAATGACCGTGCCGGGACGTTTTTTTGTCCAACGTTTTTTGCGCCAAGCGGTCAATGCAAAATGCGATTACGCTATTTTGGAAATGACCTCCGAAGCGACCAAACAATTTCGGCACCGCTTTATCTCTTTCGACGCACTCCTCTATCTCAATCTTGCGCCCGAACACATTGAATCGCACGGGAGCTACGAAAAATATCTTAATGCCAAGCTCTCACTCACTCGAGCTCTTGAGACTTCGCCTAAAAGAAGAAAGATTCTCGTCGTTAATGGCGATGACAAGGAACACAGAAAATTTTTGGCGGCCGCTCCCTCGGCAGAGCACCACTCGTTTAGCATGAAGGAAGCCGAACCTTATACCTTGAATGACCAAGGAGTCCGTTTTACCTGGAACGGAGAAAGCTTCGGCTCGAAACTTCAAGGTGTTTTTAATATCATGAATATTCTTGCCGCAGCTACATTTGCCAAAACGCAAGGCATCAATGGTAAGACCATCCAGTCCGCGCTTGAGAGGCTCTCCGAGATCCCCGGCCGCGTCCAAAAAATATCGGCGGGACAAAATTTCGAGGTTATCGTTGACTACGCCCACACACCCGATTCACTCGAGAAACTCTATCAGGCGTTTCCGAGTCAGAATAAGATTTGCATCCTCGGCAATACCGGCGGCGGCCGCGATACGTGGAAACGTCCGGCTATGGCCAAAATTGCCGAGAGTTACTGCAACCACATCATCCTCACCAACGAAGACCCTTACGACGAAGATCCTCGGGCTATTGTCGACGCTATGGCAAAAGTTATAAAGGCAAAACCGCTTGAAATTATTATGGACAGACGTGAGGCCATCAGAAGGGCAGTGGAACTTGCCCGCACCCTTCGGCAGGCTCAGGGTAATGATGACCTTGCGGTCATCATTACCGGCAAGGGAACAGATCCATATATCATGGGGCCAAACAACACGAAAGTTTCCTGGAGTGATGCAGAGGTCGCACGCGAAGAGCTTCACAATATCGGCTTTGGAGAGGAAAAATAAAAAATAAAAATCCCTCACCTCTATGGTAGAGATGAGGGAAGAACGGCCACGACCCGTTCGTGCAATGGCTCGGGGTGCCGACACCAGGGCATGCATCCGAAGATAGTATGCGGTATTCATGATGAAAAAAATATTATGTTAGGATAGCGCCATGCCAGAACTTCCCGAGGTAGAAACAACTGTACGAGGACTGAACAAGTATGTCAAAGGATTGACGATCAAAGACGTCTGGACCGATTATCCCTCGCACCTCCACGTTGGAAAAAATCATATTAAGAATAAAGCTTTTTCTAATCGCTTTAAAAAAGAAGTGACTGGAGAAAAAATCTTCTCGGCATCGAGAATCGGCAAAAATGTACTCATTCACCTCTCACGCCACAAAACTATTCTCGTACATATGAAAATGACCGGACACTTCCTCTATGGTAAGTACGAAAAAACAAAAAGCGGATGGGTCACGAGAGAAAAAGGTCCACTCGAAGATCCCTACAACCGCTTTATCCACCTCGTTTTCATTCTGGGGAACAAGAAGCACCTCGCCTTTTCCGATGTGCGGAAGTTCGCCAAGGTGACACTCCTTACGGAAAAGGATGTGGCCAAGGATCCTGAAGTTTCGCACATCGGGCCTGACCCATTTTCAAAAAATTTTACGTTTGAGGTTTTTAAACGCCAGATCACCACGCGCCCGAATGAAAAAATAAAATCGGCGCTTATGGACCAGAGACTCATCGCCGGTATCGGCAATATTTATTCCGATGAAATTCTCTGGCGGGCTGGCGTACATCCGCTCCGAGCGACCGGCACAATCAAGGACACCGAGCTCGCGGCCATTTATAAAAATATCCGCCCGATACTCGAGGAAGCTCTCAAAACCGGCGGCGACTCGGCCTCCGACTACCGTGACATCGAGGGACGTAAAGGCAACTACCAAAATTTCCACAAAGCCTACCGCCGAACCGGAAAACCCTGTCCGAAAAAAGATGGCGGCGTGATCGAGCGTATAAAAATCGGCGGCCGCAGCGCTCATTTTTGCAGCAAACACCAAAAACTCTACAAATAAAATAAAAGGTATTATACCCCAGGGCACCCGCCTCGCCGAAGACGGCGAGTCGAGGCGGGAGCCCTGAACCCGTAGCGTATTCGCTTCGCTCACGCTATGGTCGCGGCAAGCCGCGAGGTATTTAATCCCTTATTTTGCTCTCCTCGGCCTTCGGCTCGACAGAGTCGGCCTATGGCCAGACGGCGTCGGCTCGAAAATGAGAAAGAGTACTTTCTCATTTTACTCGCACTACGTCGGCAATAAAGTTCTTGCGATTAATTTATGCAGCGTCCAATACATTGATACATAATCTCCGGCTGTGCTAAGATGTCGCGAGAACTGCTTGGAGAAGCGTGGTTAACTATCAGATATTGCAAAAAAGTCTGTTAGCCAAATACGACATTCGGGTTAGAAAGTGGCGCACAACTTTGAGTGGTTGCGCTTGGCGAATCTATTATCATGACGGCCGAGTAAGTAACTTGATCGAAGCACCGAGGCCACGAACACCGCTTAGTCTGGCTATCTTTCTGCACGAAATAGGTCACCACGTTATCGGCTTTGATTACCGCTTGCGGTGCCTCGAAGAACTCCATGCCTGGAACTGGGCGCTCGAAACGATGCGAGCCTTGGGAGTTGAATCAACACAGAACGTAACTCAACGCTTCGAGCGCTCTGTACGATACGCCGTAGATAAAGCTTTGCGACGTGGACTGGGACATATACCCCGTGAACTTTGGCCGTTTTTACCACAGTGTCTATAAACACCCTTCTGCAGGGTGTTTTATATACCAAGAATCCTAAACATTGCTACCCCAGCTGCAACACTCACGTTGAGCGATTCCTTATCGCCTCGCATGGGAATCTCTGCTACCACATCGGCTGACTTGCGAATACTCATTGGAAGTCCCGAGACCTCGTTGCCAAAAACAAGTACGGCGCGAATTTTTATTTTTGCTCTTCGATAATCTATTGCTTCGGGCGCCTGTTCGAGTGCGACTATCTGGTACCCGCGTTTCTTTAAATCCTTAATGAGCCCCGCCGCACTTTGCTTATACTCCCAAGCAACGCTTTTTTCGGCTCCAAGCGATACTTTTGCGAAATCTCTCCTCGCCTTGCCGAAGCGATCGACAGGTGTCGGCGTGTAGCCACAAAGATATATTTTTTTTACTCCGGCAGCATCAGCGGTGCGAAAAATAGATCCGACGTTATAAACGCTTCTTACATTGTGGAGCACGATAGCGATAGTTTTCTTCGTTCGAGCCATAGAGCTAAGATTAGCGGTCGCTTAGGAGAGCCGCAAGTGCCCTGTTTTAAAAGTGATGCTATAGTATATTTATGCTTAATGTTTTCCCCGATCTGCTAATATTCTCACTAGTCGCTCCTTTTATCATTCGCATCGTGGCGGGTTTTATGTTCGTTGCATCGGGCTACCGCAAACTTTCGCCAGACCGGCTCAAAAAAGCCGTATTTTTTGAAAATCAAGGACTGCGGCCGGGAATGCTTTTTGTCTGGATTATCGCCCTCATCGAGTTAGTGGGAGGCGCTTTCCTAGTTGCAGGTCTCTACACACAGCTCGCCGCTCTCATTTTAATTCTCCCTCTCATCGGCGCGCTTGCCCTAAAAGTCCTGCGCGGCGGCAATGAATTCAACCACGAAACGGCCTACTATGTTCTCCTCCTCGCCATTTGTCTTTCGTTGCTCCTTTCCGGCGCCGGCCGACCGGCCATTGATCTGCCTCTCTAGTGATAAATTTGTCCGCCCAGCAGGAATCTGTCACGAGTTTTGCCTTCGGCAAACTCTCGACCCCGACTCATGGTCGCTGCGCGACATATTCCGTCTTTCGATTCCTGACACAAGGCAAGCAGTTGCCTTGCTCTGGGCGAGAATAGTTAGCAAAAATCAGTAGACCAAGCCTACTGATTTTTCCTAATGTCCGCCCAGCAGGAATCGAACCTGCGACCCTCTGCTTAAAAGGCAGGTGCTCTACCAACTGAGCTATGGGCGGGGTTGCAACTACACAAAAAATATATCAAAAAATGGCAAAATGTCTAGATAAAAAAGGAGAGGGGCTAATCCCCTTCTACATCCCTTCCAAAAATCTCTCCTTGTATATCTCTTCATTTTAAGTAATATATCGAATAGAAATCCAACGAAAGGAATGTTATGTCGCGTATCATATACGATGGCGATAAGTTTTCAAAAGAGCAAATCGATGAACTCGAAAAGAAGCTCGATCAATCCAAGATACACGCATTGCAACTTGTAATGAAGGCGCTCTACGAGCTTTCAGAAGAACTCGGCCACGGGGTCGAAGTAATTATGCGTAGACATAAGGGTCACGGGGTTGGGTTGTGGTTCCCGCATCTGCGTCGGCCACCTGCTAGTCCAGCCAAGCGAAAAGGTAAGAAATAGGATTATTTTTTTCCAAGGCCCACCTGACAGTGGGCTTTTTCTTTTTCTGAAACAAATTGACAGAAAAAAGTTTTAGCCTAACCTATAGAGTAGATTAACTTAGGAGATTTCAGTGGACAAAACTTTTCGAGAGGAGCTTAAGGAGAGCCCTTGCAAAGAATGCCGGAAGGATCAACACTCCTTTTGCCTGAAAGGGCGGCCCGACCCAAACATGCCGCTCCACTTACTTATTGTCGGGAAAGGATGGCTTTGCGGTTGCGGCTGTACAGAAAACAAAAAGGAAGGATCTACCCAAACGTCCTGAATTTTCCTCCCACTTCTCAAGCCTAAGCATCATGGCTAGGCTTTTTTCTTGCTTTTTCATGGTACTTAAGTACTCTTAGATAAGAAAAACAAAGCTTGGAGGACTCATGCTAAACCGAGCAGGGATTAAGGATCGTCTGCTTTCGTTCACTAAAGCTCGCTATGGTGACGATGTGGAACAAGCTGTCAGGGAAAAACTTGAAAAAAATCCTGACCTTGAACCTATTGCCGCACTAAACGAAGCGGTGTGTGAGCTGCGAGGAGGACCGGTGCCGACTGATATCGAGTCCATTGCTTTTAATACCGATTGATAAGGAGTGACACATGGCTAAGAGGAAAAAGAGTAGATCAAAACCTATGCGCAGAGTAGGCCTCAAGCTCATTGAGGGTAGCACTCCTGCCGAAATTGCAGCAGTCCGAGCTCACATCCGGGGTATCAATCGGCCTCTGACTAAGACCGAGAGAACCGAGCCGTTCAACTGAACTCAAGGACCGTTACCAAGCGGTCCTTTATAAATTTTAAAAATAAAAACGAGGGTTTGTACCCTCGTCTTTTTTTTAGAGACAAGTAATTTCGGCGGTCCCTCGTATATCCGTGCTCGCCCGAGCGAGACGGCGTTTTTCTTGGGACGCCCTGCCTCCTTTGGACCCGATCGCCGACATATGAGCGCGATTTTGACTCACCACCCTTCCGCCCTTGATGCCCGAGCGACGAGCCTCATCTGTGGTAAACTCATGCGCTTTTCCGATCGCATGAGCCGCTCGTCCACCTAGCCGCGCAATTTTTCGGTGCTCCTCGGGATCCATTGCCGCAAAACCTCGTTCTGCCATATAAAGACTCCTTTCAAATCAATTCCAAAGGAATACTACAATATCTGGGGCTTTCGTTCAACTGGCAAAAAAAAGACACCTTTCGGTGTCTATGAGCGAACTTCGATGCTGTCGCCCACAGCAATCGCCAAACCCACATCATGAGGCCGGAGATAAACGCCAAAAAAAACACCACGGTCACATCGCCGATATGAGGCCAGGGTTTTCAGAGGATCCTTGAAAACTTCACCGGTTCTCGGGTCAACGTTCACCATTCCACAGCGCACAGTCTTGCCGATGGGAATGAATGTGCCTCCCCTAATCTTCACCAATTTCCAATCGTCCTCTTCATATGCCTCCGTCCTTTGCACGACGACGTTCGGACGAAAGCGCTCTCGTGATGCCAGTTCATTAGCAAGTGCGACATCCGCCCCCCGCTGCCATATTTTCTTGGCCAAATCTTCGCATGAGGCATCGGCCACCAAGTGGAGCGGAGAGGCGTCGTGACACTGAATCGGCATTTCCTTGTGAGTGCGTCCGGCGAAAGCAGCGACCAGACGACACTCGATTCCAAGAAACCGTCTAAACCATGCCGCCGGTGCGTCCCCTTGATCTAAAGCAGTGAACCGATCCCCGTGAACGCTGACTTGGCGCCTCCTACCGACAATCTCGCCAAGCGGAAGTGCCATGGCTGGCATAGAAGGTGCGCTCAAAATGAGCGTGCTATTCCTGACGCATGTCTTGACCAGGCAAAGCTTTGGAACCGTCCGCTGCGTGAGACATTCACCCGTTTCATCGACCACCATAAATAAACGGTCGTAGAGAAATCCGGAATGCTCAATTATCGCGCGATCAATCTTGCATCCTCCGCAAGATTTCACGGGATAAATATAGAGCGCCGCCACGATAGGCATAAGGCCTCCTCAAATAAACTCTCACTCGATACTATCCGTTCCCATGAGGAAAGCAAGCGCTAAATAGAGAGTACAAATTTCTCGAGGGCCGTTTCAAAGGAAACCTCTCCGCGCCTAGCGTCGTGGTAGAGAGAAACAAGGCGGGAGGAGAGCTCTCGGAGCTCGGCGGCTGAATAATTTTTGGAAAATTCGAGGGATTTTTTGAAGACGAAAGGGTTCTGTTTGGTGTTCTTGGGGGTCGCCCCGTCCGATTGGGCGAGAAGCATGGCTTTGGTTTGCCAGAGCAGGAGCCCGTGCAATTCCTCTGCTACTCCCCCGCCAAGCACGTATTTTTGATAGAGCAGCCAGAAACTTTTCCTATCCCTGCGACCCAGAGCGTCCGTCATGGCAAAGACTCTATTGTCTCGCGCCGCTTCTTTTTTTGTCAGCGGAAATTCCTGCACTTTTTCTGCATGCTTCTTTATTTTCTCTAGGGTTTTTTTATCGAGCGCCCCTTCCGCAATAAAGAAGATATTCCGGGACTCGGCAAGACGCGCTAGCACACCGGAAATAAAATCTCCACCGATCTCAAAGAGCGAATCGAGTTCCACGACGCATTTTTGCTCAAAGAGCCCCTGTCCCTCGATAAGTTCCTCGAGACGGCCTTCGTCCCATGACTCACTGTCGATTTTTTGGAACACGGCGTCCGGTTTCTTCCCGAGCATACCCTCTATAACGGCGGAGAGTTTCTGCCGACGTCGCCTCGAATCATCGCCGTAGAAAAAGTAAATCATGCTACTTTATTTCCGCCCAGTTCGAACCGATCGCGCCCTCCGCCACGAGCGTAATGCCGCCGATTTTTTCAGGGGCCACAATATTCTCCATGATGCGCTTGGCATCGCGAATAAAAGCCCCGGTATAATCGTCCGCCACCTCATAGACGAGCTCATCGTGCACTTGGAGCAGGAGATAGGCTTTCTCCCCGAGCCCCTGTTTGGTGATAAAGCTGTCCGTTTCGATCATGGCCAGCTTGATGATGTCCGATTCCGTTCCCTGGATCGGCGCGTTCACCGCCATGCGCTCGGCCATAGCCTTGATGTATGGGATATGCGAGTTGATGCCTTGAAAATAGCGGCGCCGTCCAAAAAAAGTTTCGGTGAAGCCTTGCGCTTCAGTGTGCTCCTTCGTCCGTGCGAGATATGCGGCGATACCGGGGAAACTGGCAAAGTATTCGTTATAAAACGTCTGCGCTTCATCGCGGCCGGTGCCCAAATTCTCTCGAAGAGCGTTGACCCCCATACCGTAGAGAATGCCGAAGTTGATTACTTTGGCCCGGCGTCGCATCTCGCTTGTTACCTTATCGGCCGAGACCTTGAAAACTTGGGCAGCCACTTCTGTATGGACATCGCGGCCCTCGCGGAAAATCTGCAGCAGTTTCTCATCTTTCGAAAGGAACGCGGCCACCCGGAGCTCGATCTGAGAATAATCGAGCGCCACAAACTTCATACCCTTTGCGGCCACAAAAGCCCGACGGATTTTGCGGCCCAATTCGGATTTAATCGGTATATTTTGAAGATTCGGATTAATGGAGGAGAGTCGCCCGGTCGTGGTGCCGGTTTGTTGGAAAGTAGTGTGCAGTCGGCCGTCCGCGCCGAGCATGTGCGGCATATTATCGATGTAGGTCGAGAGCAATTTTTGGAACTCCCGGTGATGGAGGATTGCGGGAATAATCGGGTGGAGTTCCTGCATTTTTTCGAGCTCCGACTCGCGCGTTGATTTGACGCCCGTAGTGGTTTTTTTGTGGTTTTTGAGCTTGAGACCGAGCTTTTCAAAAAGAATAACCCCGAGCTGGCGCGGCGAGTTAAGGTTAAAGGTTTCCCCCGCGTATTCGCAAATTTCTTTCTCCAGCCGATCGAGTTCACGATGATATTCCTTGGAGAGCTCGGTAAGGTAGAGGGTATCAACCTTTATGCCACGCTCTTCCATTTTTTCGATCACCGGGATGAGAGGCAGCTCTATTTTTTCATAAACATCGGTGAGTTTGCGTTTCTCAAGTTCCTTAAAAATTATTTTTTTTGCTTCCTGAAACGTCGCTACGCGGCCAAAATTTAATATATCGTCGAGCCCGGGATTGGTGATGTTAGAATCAACGAGCCACAGGGCCAGCGCCGTTTTTTTGAGCTCCTCCGGAGCAACCGCTTCCTCTTGTTTCAACTCAAAAAGCGACGTTTCTTTTATAAAGTAGAGCTCACGGGCGCGTTGAACAAGCGCCCTGAATTCAAGATCGGTAAAGAGCTCGGTGATCTTTCCGATATCCACGCCCTCTTTCCACTCTTTGCCACCAAGTGAGAATGAAATGGGAGCATCGCGGCGAATTTCGGCAAGAGTTTTTGAAAAAAGCGCCTCCTCTTCGCCCGCTTCAAGAAGACCGATAATGCGAGGCTTGATGCCCGCCCGCTCGAACTCCTTCGGGTTTTTCTTGAGCGTTTCGTACATCTCTTCGAGCGAGCCGAAATTCTCGATGAGAATGGAAGCGGTTTTCTCGCCAACGCCGGCGATGCCGATAATGTTATCCGAGGGATCCCCCCGCAAACCCTTATAATCCGGAAGCAAGGAAGGGCTGAAGCCGAACCGGTCACTGACGGCTTTTTCATCATAGAGAATAGTGTCGGCAATGCCTTTGCGGAGCGTAAAGACCTGCACCTCTTTGCCCCGAACGAGCTGGAGGGTATCCATATCCCCCGAAGCGATAACAATATTGATGTCGTCACCATCTTTCATCTGCTCGACGATCGTGCCGATGATATCATCAGCTTCAAAACCGGCCATCTCATACATGGGAATGCTGAAAGCCTCGAAAATTTCCTTCGAGCGAATGATCTGGCGCACCAGTTCCGGTTCCGCCTTTTTTCGTCCCGCTTTGTATTCTTTATACGC
>JAUSIJ010000020.1 GCA_030647855.1 bacterium
GATTTCGGTCAGCTGGGCCACGGCTTCATACGTCAGCGTGCCGGAGCGGCTGACCACGCCGATACGGCCCTTGCGGTGGATGTGGCCGGGCATGATGCCGATCTTGATTTCTTCGGGCGTGATCAGGCCGGGGCAGTTGGGTTATTTCTTCGCGCACCATTTTAAGCAGATTAAGGGTCGCTTTTCCTGAAGGGAGTTTGAGATACTCTTCGGTGTCTCCTCGGAGTTGTAAGATATCGGAATCCGCGTTAATAACGACACTCGCGGGCATGAAACGACCGAGAAGAATTGCGTCGGCTTCGCCTTGAAAGTCTCCTTCTTTGGCCACGACGTTCACTTCTTTCTTTAGGGAATTACGGGGCACAGTCGAAGTGCCAGCATTGTGCGGAATAATAGGCGGTATACCTGTTTTTGCTCTAGCCTTTTTTACGAAAACCTTACTTTTTTTCTCAATTTGGGTAAACAAACCGGGAGAGGCGCCCACGGTCTCCGATTTTCCTAAAACGAGTACACCATATGGCGCAAGCGCATAATGAAAAGTCGAGAATATCCGGCGCTGCAAGATCGCGTCCATATAGATAAGAACATTGCAACAGCTGACGATGCCCATTCGAGAGAATGGCGGGTCTTTCAGAAGATTGTGTGTTGAGAACACACACATGTCCCGCACGTCTTTTAGTATTTGATATGAGCCGTTCGTTTTCAGAAAGATACGTTCGAGGCGTCGAGTTGACACGCCACCCACTTCGCTTCGCGTATACGTTCCGCGGCGAGCCTTCTCAATCGCGATGGAAGAGAGATCTGTACCGAATATTTGTAAAGGGATAGATAGTGATTTGTCGCCCAGAAATTCTAAAATAGAGATGGCGAGAGAATAAACCTCTTCTCCTGTTGAACATCCCGCCACCCAAATGCGCAGAGATTCTTTTGCGTGATTATTTTGTACGAGCTGCGGAAGGACTTTATGAATCAGACAGTGTATGGCAGAGGGATCTCGAAAAAAGCCAGTTACATTGATGAGAATGTCATTGAAGAGCGATTCAGCTTCTTTGCCGTCTACCCGCAGAAACTTTAGATATTCCTGCGGCGTTGAGGTTTTACTGACCAAGAGTCTCCGATTGATCCGACGCGTAAGTGTCGTCACTTTATAGTGGCTGAAATCTACGCCTGTGGCTCGTAAGAGTTCTCCGATGATCTTTTGATAGTCGTCGCTCTCCATAATGTGGCTCTCAGCCGATCCGGACTCGTGAACGCTCCTCTGCGGCTGTTTTGTGATAGCGACCAATTCTTCTGCGATTTTATGCGGCGGCATAACATAATCTGCAACACCCGCCGAAATGGCAGCCTGCGGCATGCCTTGGTATTTTGCGGTGCTATCTTGCACGAACGTGAGGCCACCGGCTTCTTTTATTGCCCGCAGACCAATAGTGCCATCGCTTGCGGTTCCGGAGAGAACCACGCCGATTGCTCCCCCCTCTCTCGCCTCGGCAAGAGAGCGAAAGAAGTGGTCGATCGGCATATTGATTGTGCCGCTCTCTTTTGAACGGGGTGAAAGAGTAAGTGCGGCACCTTCAATCGCCATATTTTTTCCGGGAGAAATAACATAGACATGATCTGGTTTAATGAGCGTACGATGTTTTACTTCTATGACAGGAATTTGAGTGGATCGCGCCAAAAGCTCTGCGAGCATACTTTCATGACGTGGATCCAAATGCTGCACGAGGACATACGCCACGCCGGTTGCGGCAGGTAGGGTTTCTAGCAACGCGCGGAACGCCTCGAGCCCTCCGGCAGAGGCTCCGATAGCAACAATCGGAACTCGATCTTCGGTTTGAGTTTTCGGGCGGCGCTTTACTAGATCAGAGCGGAGTTTACTTTTCCCGCCTGATTTTACTGGCTGCTTCATGCCATGATAGTACTCTGCCCCCCCCCTAAATTGGAAGGGGGTGTACATTTGAAGGAAATCCATATTGACCTATTGAAAAGAGAGTGCTACAATAAAGGGACAACCTAATATCAGCCGCTCGAATTGAATACCAATAGGGCTGGCAGTTACATCTCCCAAAGGGATGGCAACTGCCAGCCCTTTTTCGTTTACCAATATGCCAAGCTTCATAGAAAAGGGACTCGCAAAAATAGGCTGGATCAGAAGCGAAAAGGCTGTGATCCCTTTCGTTTTATTGTTTGGCTAGAGCGGCCATACGCTCGTTATGTTCTTTTGTTCCAATTTGACCGCACTTCTTCCATTTTTTGCCGCTTCCGCATGGACAGGGATCGTTCCGTCCAACTTTTTGCCCTTGGGCAGAGGAGCCGGGTGATCGTTCACGTGTTATCGCCTTGGCCGCGAGCGCGACTTCGCCAAGGTCCTTTTCTGCGGGCGGTTGGGTGCTGACATTTACGTGCGGCAGCACTTTTAAGATCTGGTCATTAATCGAAGCCTGCATTTCCTTAAAGAGATGCAGGCCTTCTTTTTTGTACTCAACCAAAGGATCACGGTGTCCGTAGGCTCGAAGGTTAACGCTCCCCCGCATATAATCCATCATCTCAAGGTGTTCCACCCAGAGCATATCGATACTTTGAAGAGCAACCTGTCGGAGGGCCGGGTAAAATGCGGCGCCCAAGGTATTTTTCTTAAGGGTTATGGCCGCCCTTTCTTCTTCATTCGCTTCTCCTAGGAGCAGGCCGAGCATCGCTTCGAGCTCCTCTTCGCCTGCCAGCAAGAACTTTCGGCGACGTTCGTAGACGCTCTGCCGCTGATGATTTAAGACATCGTCAAACTCGAGCACGTGCTTGCGAGCATCAAAATTGAAGCCTTCGATCCTTTTTTGGGCGTTTTCAAGCGAGCGGGTGATGAGATAATTTTCTATAGGCTCGTCGTCTTCAACGCCAAGCTTGCCCATCATCCCGCGGATCATGTCGCTCGCGAAAATTCTCATGAGATCATCGTCGAGCGATATAAAAAACTGCGTTTCGCCAGGATCTCCTTGGCGTGCCGAGCGCCCGCGAAGCTGATTGTCAATCCGGCGAGCATCGTGGCGCTCGGTGCCGAGTACAAACAAGCCGCCTAGTTTTTTTATCTCCTCATAACTCTCGACCGTTGTCGGATTACCGCCCAGTTTTATGTCGACACCCCGACCGGCCATGTTGGTTGCGATGGTTACCGCTCCTTTCCGTCCCGCTTGAGCAATAATCTCTCCTTCTCGTTCATGATTCTTGGCATTGAGCACTTCATGTCTTATGCCGGCTCTCGTGAAATAATTGGAGAGTAGTTCGTTATTTTCTATAGACACCGTTCCGACGAGCACCGGCTGGCCCTTGGTCGAGAGCTCCTTCACTTTCTTGGTGATGGCTTTAAACTTCCCCTCGGTGCTTCGAAAAATAAGGTCGTTATGATCCATGCGCTGCATGGCACGGTTGGTCGGAATGGCGATGGTTTCGAGAGCATAGACTTTGTAAAATTCCTCGCTTGAGGTAAGAGCAGTACCGGTCATACCGGAGAGTTTCCGATACATACGGAAGTAGTTCTGAAAGGTTATCGAGGCAAACGTTCTTGATTCCTTCTGCACCGCCACGCCCTCCTTGGCTTCAATAGCCTGATGGAGGCCCTCAGACCAGCGCCGGCCCGGCTGCAGACGACCGGTAAACTCGTCGACAATGACAACTTCCCCTTCCCGAACCACATACTGCTTGTCTTTTTCATAGAGCGCTTTGGCGCGCACCGCTGTTTCCAGATGGTGCACATATTTGATTCCCCGATCGGTGTATATATTATCAACTCCAAGCACTTTTTCCGCCTTATTGATGCCGCTGTCAGTCAAAATGATCTGTTTGAATTTTTCATCAACGGTATAGTCATCATCTTTCTTGAGAGTTTCCGCGATTTTGGCAAACTGCCCGTAAAGATTTTCGGATTCTGCGGTCGGGGCGGAGATAATAAGCGGCGTTCTTGCCTCATCAATGAGAATGGAATCGATTTCGTCGACTATAGCGTAATTAAATTCACGCTGACGAAGGCGGCTTTCCTCGTACTCAAGATTGTCGCGAAGATAATCAAAACCAAACTCATTATTGGTGCCGTAGGTGATATCGGCGTGATAGGCATCGCGTCGCGTCACCGGCCGGAGAAATTCATGGACAACTTTAAAGGAACCGAGCGCGTCCCGTTCGCTATCTTTTGTTTCGTGCGCGGGATCGTAGAGAAAAGAGGCGTCATGATTGATGACGCCGACAGTTAAGCCGAGCGCGTGATAAACCTGCCCCATCCACACCGCGTCGCGGCGTGAGAGATAATCATTTACCGTGACAATATGAACTCCTTTGCCAGAGAGAGCATTGAGATACGCTGAAAGGGTGGCGACAAGCGTCTTGCCCTCGCCCGTTTTCATCTCGGCGATCTTGCCCTCGTGGAGCACCATGCCTCCCATAAGCTGTACATCGAAATGCCGCTGGCCAAGGGTACGCGTAGCCGCCTCCCGAACGACGGCAAAAGCTTCCGACAGGATATCGTCAGGCGATCTGCCTTCAGCAAGCGCCATTTTGAACTCATTCGTTTTCTCTCGCAGAGCATTATTGTCGAGCACTCGAACGAGAGCTTCAAATTTGCCGATATTCTCGACAAGAGGATGGAGTGCTCGAGTGGCCCTAAGGCTCGGGTCCCCCAGCAGTTTCGATAAAAACATGCCCACATACTAACACAAAAACAAAAATCCTCTCAGTCTTAAGCTGAGAGGATTTTTAAAAACCACAGGAGAGTTATCGTCGGCGGCGCTTGCTGGTCTTCTTTTTCTTTGCGGCCTTCTTTTTCTTTGCCATTTAAGTTACCCCGTTTGGGTCGTTTAAGTGATAACGATACAATAATCACGACCTTCCGCAATTTTCATATTCGTAATTGCAGAATGATTATCGCCTTTAAGTTAATTATCATACACTTCATTTTTTTCCACAACAAAATTTTAGGAGGAGCTGTGGATAACTTGCGTTGCAAATTGCAAATCAATTTCTCCCAGTATACGCACTTCACTTTCAATTGTAAGCCCGGCAGCTTCAAAAACTTTCTGTGAGACCTCGCGCGTAAAATTTATTATTTCTTCCGTTGTCGCGTTGCCATAGTTCACTACGACGAGCGGCTGATTTGAAAAGAGTCCGACATTGCCTTTGCGATAGCCTTTTAGTAGACAAACTTTATCAAGTATCCATGCCAGTGGTATTTTTATCTTCCCGTTCTTCTCGGGATAGCCCGGGAGCTCTCTGTAACGGCTCACGAGGTTCAAATATTCCGCTTCATCAATAATGGGATTTTTAAAGAAGGAGCCGGCTGTGCCACATTCGGTCAAATCTGGGAATTTTTGTTTCCGTATTTCCAACACGGCCGAGCGTATTTTTTGAGGCGTGATATTTTCCCGCGTATCATTAAATGCCAAAGCCAGATCCTTGTAATGAATCCTGCACTGCCCTTCTTTTTTTAAAACAAAGCCGACGGCGGTAATGATAAATCTCTTGCCATGTGCCGACTTAAAGAGACTGTTTCGGTAAGAAAACATGCATTCTTGCACATCAAATCTTTTTTCCTTCATTTCCTCGGCGTCGAACACATCAACGTGCGAGAGCACGTCGGCAACCTCTACCCCGTAAGCGCCGATGTTTTGTATGGGAGCGGCGCCAACCGTGCCAGGAATGCCGGATAAGTTTTCCAAACCGTATAAATTTTTTTGAACCGTCATGGCTACCAAAGCATCCCAATTCTCCCCTGCCCCGGCAACGAGCGAAACTTCCTCACGCCTCTCTATGAATTGCGTCACTTTTATCTCATTTTTAATGGCGAGACCGAAAAAGCCACGATCGGGAATGAGAACATTCGATCCTCCGCCCAAGACAAAGAATGGAATCCGGCGGCTACGGGCGAATTCAATGGCTTGACGTAGCTCTCCCTCTGACTTTGCAGTGCAAAAAAAACGCGCAGGACCTCCCGTTTTAAAGGTAGTGAGAGGAGCCAACGGAACATTTTCTTGAATATGCAGAGCCATCATCTATTTAATTAAGCGAGAGCCTCCCGAATCCATTCGGGAGTTACAAATGAAAAGAGAGCGGGAGCCTCTTTTAGCCGCGGTAAAAAGCGGTTGGTAATTTTCGGCATAAGTGCCGGAAGTCGATCATTTTCGTAATGATGTCTGCGCAATGTTCGCAATATCCGCATCACATCCCAGCGTTGCGTTGCGGCGAGTATTCGCTCATATTCGGCGAAAGCGAGCGGGTTATGGGCATGGTATGAAGCAATGAATCGGCCGGTGGAATGCTTGAGGGCTTCCCTACCATGATCTTTGATATAGCCGGTAGCGAATGAGGCAATCGCGTTGGCGATGTCGAAAACAAAGGGACCCACTCCGAGCTGGTCTACATCCAAAAAAGAAACAAAGCCACCCGTATCATCGTAAAGGCCGTTAGCGTAGTTGAAATCATTGTGCAAAATGCCGACAGTAAGCTTTGCACCGGAGCCAAGCTTCGCATCGATATAAGAAATTGCTTCATCAATATAACGGATATCCTGCCGAATGACACGGCAAACATCCGGTGACGAGCAGGAATGCTCTGTTAAAAGTTGATCGCGCAACACCGAAAAGTATAAATCTCTCGACTCCTCATAGGGCTTCTCTACTGGAATGGTGGCCGCTTTGTTTATCAGATCGGCATTTTTTTTAGCGAGCTTGAGTCCGGCGTGGTGAAATAGGGCGAGCGCTTTGCCCGCTTCTTCAAACTCCTTTTTCTCTCCTTGGAAAGGGTGTCCCATCTTGTACTCGAGCAGTGCCCACTGGCTTTCTTCAACTGTTGTAACATATTTCCCGTTCTCTTTTTTTATCGCTCGCTGCAGCGGCACGCCCTCGGCCGCGATTAAGTCAGCAATAGTGTAGACAGTTTCGAGCACCTCCTCCGGATTCTTGGCAAAGCCTTTGTACCACTGCGATTGTTTGAGTACCAGTTGCCCGCGTCCCTTCGTGTCGCAAAGATAAACGCTGCTCGACTGCGCCCCCGAGAGCGGTCGTGCGTCGTGGAGGGTCAAGCCATAATGATCGGCTAGAAATTTAATTAATGTTTCCTTTGAATCCGTCATCTACTTTAACAGAGGCTTATTAACAGAGGCGGCCGTCCAACGCCCGGAATCATGATCATGTCGAACGGTAGTCAAGGCGCAGCAATCTTGTTCGAGGCGGTGGACTAAGCGCAGCGGCATCATGAGAATATGCCCAAGAATGGCCCGGATGACATTGCCATGGATAACATAGAGGAGCGACTGGCCCGCGTAGCGTTCGAGGTGAGTTTCAATTACCGGGATAACGCGATCGCGTACGTCGGCAAAATTCTCACCGCCCACAGGACGAGGATCCTCTTCTCGAGCCCAGGCGGCATCAATGGTCTTGTTAAGACTCAAAAATTCCTCCTTAGTTTTCCCTTCTCCATCGC
>JAUSIJ010000010.1 GCA_030647855.1 bacterium
CAAAAAATTGGGATGACTCAAAAAATCTCTGCAGCGCATCGAGATCGAAACCGGGGATCGGAATGTTGGCCAGAAAACGAAAAATGACCAAAAGAGCGAGCGTGTAAAGGAGCCGGCTTCGGAGCGCCGGGTCACGAAGAGCAAGACTGAGTTTGGCGAGAAAATTTGTCATATATTTTCTTGACGAGCGAAGCGAGTTTTAGAAAATAATGACCCCGCCCAAATTTTGCCATTGCAATACATGCGCAGTGCGCCTGCCGAACCCTCGTGCTTCGCGAGGTTAGGCTTTTGCAAAATTGGGGCTGTGGTTAAGTAAATCATATTCGCTACGCCGATTGGTTTTCTAAACTACCACTCCTCCCGCTTGCACTATTTTCTCACGCGCAGTTTTGGAAACAAGGCACTGCTCAATGGTTATTTTTTTGCCAAGCGTGCCGTCGGCAAGAATTTTCACTCTCGGCCAGTTACCTTTCGTCTTGTTTATAATACCGCGTTCTACGAGCGACTGCGGATTGACCGTGTCGCCGTCGGCAAAAGCCCTGTCGAGCCGATCGAGATTGACCGGCACCGGCTTTAGCGTAATGCTCTTGAGAGAATTCTTGCCGCGGCCGCGTAATTTGGGCAATCGCTTGATAAAATCACGAATCTCAGGGCGAATTTTTCTTCCAGCCCGCGCCTTTTGCCCCTTGGTACCGCGCCCGGAAGTCTTACCGCGCTTGCCGCCCCGCCCTACGGCGATTTTCTTTCGATTTGGGTGATTTCTTTTAAGGTTGTGAATTTGCATAAAATTATTTACTGAGCTCTCGGAGCGCCTCGATGGCGACGCGGGCGTTATTCAATCGGTTTTTGCTGCCAGAGAGTACTTTCGCCGTAATGTCTGTTACTCCGGCGAGCTCGAGAACGTTACGAACAGACGTCCCGGCGACAATTCCTTTACCCGGGGCAGGCGTTATCCACACGCGCGAAGCGGCGTACTTGGCCCGAACCTCGTGGGCAATGGATCCTGTTTTGGTGAGCGGCACTTTGATCATCTGCTTTTTCGCATCTTTGACCGCTTTATCGATGGCGAGCGCGGTATCGGAAGCTTTACCGATACCAACACCAACCGATCCTTTGTGATTGCCGGCGACAAGCGCCACACTGAAACTGAACCGGCGGCCCCCTGCCACCACGCGAGTAACGCGGCGAATATCGATGATCTTTTGATCGAATTCAGAGCGGCCTTTGGCCTCCCGCTCTCTACGGCGAGGTCGTCTTTGGTTGCGTTCCCCAAGATCACTGCGCTCCCGAGGTGCCGGCTTCTGTACCACTGCGGCCTGTCCACTAGTTGATTGTTCTTTTTCCATATTAGAATTTGAGTCCCCCCTCGCGAGCACCGTCGGCGAGAGCTTTAACTTGACCGGTATAAATGAAACCTCCCCGATCAAACACCGCGCGCTTTATTTTCTTATCCAAAGCCTTGAGAGCGATTGCCTTGCCGGTCGTCTTGGCTTTTTCCAACGCACCTGCCCCATGGGCGGCGGAAGAGGAAGCGGCAGCGAGAGTGGTGCCGGTAGTGTCATCGATAAGCTGCGCGTACACAAATTTATTTGATTTGTAGACAGATAAGCGCGGCACTTCCTTGGTACCTGAAATCTTGGCGCGAATGCGCTTGTGCCGTCGCTCTAATTTTTTATTTTTTTCTACGTTTCCTTTCATATTTTTAGGCTTTAGGAGTTAGCAAGCTAACGCCCAAGGCCTAGCGCCCAATTGCTAATCAGATGGATTTCTTGCCCTGCTTTCGGCGAATTACTTCGGTTTCGTATCTGATGCCCTTGCCTTTATACGGTTCGGGTTTCTTTTTTGATCGGATTTTGGCGGCAAACTCGCCGACGACGTCCTTGTCAATGCCGCTAATGGTGATGAGACCCTTGTCGCTCGTCACTTTAATACCTTGGGGAATTTTCATAGTTACAGGGTGCGAGTAGCCGATACTAAGCACCACCGCATCTCCCTTCACCTCCGCCTTATAACCAACCCCTTCGATAAGAAGTTTCTTTTGGTACGGCTTGTTAACCCCCTCAAGCATGTTTTGAATATGAGATGCAAAAGTGCCCCAGAGCATCATCGTGTCGAGGGAGGTTCCGCGAGGGATAATTTCCACACCCTCCGCCTCGACTTTGACATCGAGGGTGCTTGCGAGCGTACGAGAGAGTGTGCCGTGGGGGCCCTTAACGACGAGGGTCCGGCCGGCCACGGAAACCTCCGTGTCTTTTGGAATAGCAATTGGTTTTTTTCCTAGGCGTGACATATTTTCTATTTATTACCAAATCTTGAAAAGCGCTTCTCCCCCAACGTGCGCCTTGCGCGCTTCCCTGTCTGTCATGAGACCTTTCGGCGTTGAAAGGATGAGTCGTCCGAAACCATGCCGCACGTGCCTGATTTCCCGAGCCGCCTGATATATACGGCGCGACGGTTTGGAGAGCCGCTTGACGTCCTTAATGCGAGGCAAGTCACCCGTGTAGAGAAGCTCAAGTTCCAAAACTTTAGCGATTTTCTTGCCCTTCTTACTGATTGATTTTATATACCCCTCGCGTTCGAGTATTTCGGCGATGGCTAGCTTCACCTTTGAATGAGGAACTACGACGGTCGTCTTGCCGGCGTTGCCTGCGTTCTTTATCCGTACGAGCATTTCTGAAATGGGGTCGGTAGTCATACTATTACCAGGATGATTTTTTAATCCCTGGGATCATCCCTTCGTTGGCGAATTCTCTAAAGCAAATTCGGCAAAGTCCGAAATCGCGCATGTAGGCTCGTTTGCGACCACAGCGAAAACAACGCCTCACGATTCGAGACGAAAATTTCGGCGTTTTTTGTGATCGTGCGATAACCGATTTCTTTGCCATGAATGATTTTCTTGTGAGCAAGCAAACTTTAAAATCTCCCCCACCCAATTTAGGCGGGGTTGTGAGAAACTAAGCTCGTGAACTAGCGAGTTTCTCTACAAAATAAAAAAGCTCAAAAAAGCTCGAGCTTCATACTAGCAAGTGACCCTATGGTTGTCAAACCCCGGTAGAGATTTAACGGGCTATTTATAAGGCTATTTCTTATGGGTCGGGTCAGTAGAAAACAACAAATAAGACGAGATACGATTTTTGGTGAAGCTCTAACGGGGTCAAACATCTTCTTTCGTGAGAAAAACCCCTATTTTAGGGGTTTTTGGTGGTTCCTTGGGTTTTTTTAAACGGCAATCCGATGTATTCAAGAAACTTGCGCGCTTCGTCTCTGTTGCGGGTAGAAAGGACAATGGTTATAGCCATACCGAACACGTCGCGGAGCTCCTCATCTGAAGTTTCGGGGAAAATGGTATGTTCCCGAATGCCGATAGTGTAGTTCCCCATTTCATCAATCGCCTCGGGCGGAAGACCGCGGAAGTCTTTGGTGCGCGGAAGAGCGATTCGGAGCAAACGTTCGAGAAAATCGTACATGCGCTGTCCGCGAAGAGTCACTTGGTAGCCGATCTTGTCGCCTTGGCGCGACTTGAACGTGGCGATAGCTTGCTTGGCTCCGCGCGGCGCCGCTTTTTGGCCGGTGATCTCCGAGAGGCGCTCGCCGACCAGTTCTCGCTTGCGTTCATCTTTGATCGAACCAATGCCGCTTGAAACGACAACTTTTAAGATTCTTGGCAGCTGCATCGGGTTTTTGTAACGGAACACTTCCTTGAGTTCCATGAACGCTCCTCGTGCTTTTTCCTTTATTGTTGCCATATTAGTCAATTACTGCACCGCTTCTCCGCGCGATGCGAACATATCCATCACCGCTCTTTTTCTTTCCAATTCGCGTTCCTTTATTCGTTTTAGGATCAACAATCATAACGTTAGATACATGAATAGGCAGGCTTTTCTCAACTATCTGACCTTTCTGCCCGGATTTTTTTGGGCGCTCGTGAACTTTCTTAATATTGAGACCTGGTATCACCACAGCAAAAGACGCTGGTAGAGCTTTCGATACCTTGCCGGTTTTCCCGCGGTCTTTGCCTGCAATTACTATGATGTTGTCACCTTTTTTTATCTTCATGTTATTTAAACCACTTCTGGAGCAAGCGATACAATTTTCTGATAACCTTTCTCAGAGAGCTCTCGAGGAATGGGACCGAAAATTCTTCCACCAATCGGATCCCGTTTTCCTTTTTCAAGTACCACAACGGCGTTTTCATCAAAACGAATGTATGAACCGTCCTTCCTTCGCAGTGCCTTGGTTTGGCGAACCACGACCGCTTCAAGAATGTCTTTCTTTTTTACAGCTTTTCGCGGTTCTGCTTTCTGCACCGAAAGAACCACCACATCGCCGATCTCGGCATACCGTTTGCGGGAACTACCGAGTACCTTGAAGACCCTACCAATCTTGGCACCGGTATTGTCAGCTATTTTTACAATTGAACGTGGTTGTATCATGTTATATTACTCGAAAATGTTTATCGCGCGAGATCGGACGACATTCTGCGATACTCACCTCCTCTCCAATTTTTCTGGTGTTACCGAGATCGTGCGCCTTATATCGTTTCTGCCGCAGAATAAATTTTTTGTACTTTGGATGCTTGACATAGCGGTTAACTACGACAACAACCGTATCCTTCATTTTGTCGGAGACAATTTTGCCCTTGAGAATTCTTGTTTTTTTCTGACTTTCCATAATTAACTAATTTTGCGCGCAGTAAGCTCCGTCAAAAGTCTTGCTATTTCTCGACGAAGATGCAGCCCGTCCTTAATGTTGCGGTTTTTGCTGCCGGCCAATCCGAAGCGGAAGTTCTTAAGACCTTCTTTCTTTTCTTTCAACAGTTTCGCAAGATCTGCGTCCGATTTCTTTTTAATTTCCTTCATTTCCAACATATAAGTGTCAATACTAGTGATTTTACGAGGATTAGTCAATCCCGCTGCGGTTTGACTATTTATCGCTTGGCGCTTTTCGCTCGCTTACTCAACATTATCCTTAAGTAACCGCTAAACGATTTGTGTTTAAGCTCCGACGGACCGGGCCCCCAAGCACGAACTATTAATGCTCACGGCTGACTATCCGCGTTTTGACCGGAAGCTTGGTGCCAGCTTTTCGAAGGGCTTCGCGCGCGGAAGCCTCCGGTACGCCGTCGATCTCAAAAAGGATTCTGCCCGCAAAAATTTCTACGAAAAAACCCTGAGGGTCTCCCTTTCCCTTGCCCATTTTTACTTCAGCCGGCTTTTCCGTATAGGGGTGATCGGGAAAAATTCTGATCCATATCTTGCCGTTTTTGGTGGCATAGCGACTCATCGCTTTTCGGGCGGCTTCTATCTGATTGGAAGTAATGCGGCCGTAACTGATCGCTTTCAATCCAAATGAGCCGAAGGCGACATCGACAGCACGCGTAGCCACACCGCGCTTGTCGGGGTGAAGGCGCATGGTATGCCACTTTCGAAATTTAACTTTCTTGGGAAATAACATATTATTTCTTTTGGAAAACTTCGCCCCGATAAATCCAGACCTTGATGCCGATATTGCCGTAGGACATATTTGCCTCGTAACGGGCAAAATCTATGTCAGCGCGGAATGTTTGCAGCGGAATCCGTCCGCGAAGAATCTTTTCTCGGCGCGCCATTTCGGCACCACCGAGCCTTCCGGAAAGAACGATCTTCACGCCCGAAACGTCTCGATTGGCCATTACCTTTTCAACCATTTGCTTGACCACGCGCCGGAACGGCATACGCTTCTCGAGCGCCTCGGCCACCATTTGCGCTACGATCATGGCATTCGATTCGGGAGAACGCACTTCCTCAATGTCGAGTTTGAGCTCCTGATTGCTCGTGAGGCCTTTTTTGCTGATGAATGACAGCAATTCGTCCTTGAGCTTCTGCGCACCCTCGCCATTGCGGCCAATAATCATGCCGGGTCGAGAGGTTTTGATGATGACCCGCAATATTTTCTCGCTGCGCTCTATTTCAACTCCAGAGACATACATTCCACGCAATTTTTTTTGAAGAAGCTCGCGTATTAAAATATCCCCTCGCAGAAATTCCTTATATTTATTCAAATTAAACCAGCGCGATTTCCAGTCTCTTATGATGCCAAGCCTATGGGAATATGGGTGAACGACGTGTGACATAGTGATTTTTTACTTTTTCTTCTCGGAAATTTTCGGCGCAAGCACCATGCGGACATGGCTCGTCCGCTTATTGATTCGAGAAGCGCTGCCCCGTGCACGCGGCATCTGTCGCTTTAGCACTACACCTTGATCAACACGGATCTCTTTCACCACCAACTGATCTTCGGAAAGATTAGCCTGCTTTGCGTTAGCAATAGCCGACTCGAGCAGTTTTTTAAGAATAGGAGCCACTCGCTTGGGAAGAAACTCTAAAAGATCGAGTGCCTGAACCACTCCTTTACCTCGAATGAGGTCTGCTGCCAAGCGGACCTTACGAGGTGACTGGCGATAATTTTTTAGAGAGGCCTCGACCATGATTATTTCTTGGTTGCCGATTCAGAGACGCTTTTAGCGGCCTGGGCGGCAGCAATTTCGGCTTCTTTCTTCTTTGTTTCAAGCTCCTTCTGCATCTTGCCGCCGTGTCGTATAAATTTGCGGGTTGGGGAAAATTCGCCCAATCGGTGGCCCACCATATCCTCGGTGACCAGAACCTCGATATGCTCACGACCGTTATGAACGCCGAACGTAAAGCCGACCATCTCCGGAGCAATCTGGCTTTCCCTCGCCCACGTCTTAATAGCCTCCATTTGCCCCGGGCGTTTGCCCGAGATTTTCTTGAGAAGTTTGGCGTCTATATAGGGACCTTTACGAAGCGATCTGGTCATTTTATTAAAACGAGCTCCTTCGAGCTCAGGGTTACATACTAATCAAAACACCCTCCGCTGTCAATGAAAAGGGCGCTCGGACTTTACGTGAAAAAGCACGGATAAATTCTTGCTAGAATTTTCCTCGAGCTCGCGCCGTCGCGCTCACTAGTCTTTTTCACGCAAAATCCTCGCTTGGGTGGAAGAAGCTACAATGCTTTAAAAGAAAAGTTGCCGTTTTTTTGCTGGAGCCTAGGACCTAAAGCCTGTAGCCTAACCCTTTTTTACTCGCGCTTCTTGCCAACTTTGCGGCGACTGACAATAAGCGCGTTCGAATATTTCTTGGCTCGGCGCGATTTCTGCCCTTTGCCGGTCGGTTTGCCAGTTCGTGTTTTGGCCCGTCTCGTGCCGCGGCCTTGTCTGCCCTCGCCGCCACCGTAGGGATGGTCAACCGGGTTCATAGCCGTACCACGGACAGTCGGACGGATACCAAGCCAGCGCGACCGGCCGGCTTTGGCGAGATTAACAAGCCGATTTTCCTCGTTTGACACTTCGCCAATAGATGCCCAGGCCATTTCGGGCACTTTGCGCACTTCTGTGGATGGCATTTTGATGTGAACATAACCAGCGTCTCTTGCCACCACTTCTGCATAGTTGCCGGCCGCTCTAGCGAGCTTGCCTCCCCCTCCCGGTTTTATCTCAACGTTGTATACGAAGGTACCGACCGGAATATTGCGGAGCGGCAACCGGTTGCCCGCCTTGAGCGGCGCGTTCTCCGACACGATAAAAGAATCGCCCACCTTGATTCCTCTGGGCATCAAAACATAACGACGCTCACCGTCTTTAAAGCGAACGAGGGTGATGAAGCCGGTCCTGTTCGGATCATACTCGATCGTTTCAGCCACAAAAGGCACGTCATGCTTGCGGTAGGTAAAATCTAGCTCTCGATAGAGACGCTTGTGCCCCCCGCCCTTGTGGGCCATGGTGATCCTGCCTCTACTGTTTCTCCCTTGCGACCGGTTGTACCCCGTGGTCAGTGCTTTGAAAGGTTCGCTTGCCGTAATGACGCTTCGAAAGGAAATGGTGGACATGCCGCGGCGAGACTTGGTTGTTGGTCGGTAAGTTTTCATATTTAAATGAGTTCGATTTTATCGCCGTCTTTTAAATAAACGTATGCTTTTTTGCCGCCACCTCTCGTGCCTTGCTTGCCTCGGGCAAATATTTTTTTGGCAGGAATAGGAACAACGTGAACTCTCGCCGGCACAACGTTAAAGACGGCCTCAACCGCTCGGGCAATTGCTTTTTTATCGGCGGTAACCGACACCTCGAAGACATAAACATTATCGCTTCCTTTCATAGCCGCCTTTTCCGTAACTCGCGGCTGCCGCAGTACCGCCATGGATGCGGCAAAGGCTCGTTCGCTCATTTTCCCCGGTTTTTTTTCAATTTTTTTTGTAGCTGCCATGTTATTTTGCAAGTCTAAGGGCTAAATCTTTTAAGGCGGCGCTGGGATTTTCAATGACAAGGTACTTGTAGTTCAAAAGCTCAAGAGGATTAAGATTCCGAGCTTCCTCAACCCGAACATTGCCAAAATTCCGAAAACTTTTCTCTATAGCAGAGTTCTTTTTGTTCATGGCAATGAGAGCGGCGTTGGTGCGCTTGTCCTTAAGGGCGCTGTATCCTTCGATCGAACCGAGCGCTCGCAACGTTTCTTTGGCTACCGCTGTTTTCGGTGCGGCAAACTCGAGCGTATCTACAAAAAGAACCTCGTTATCTCTGAACTTTTGAGACAAGATAGAGTAGAGCGCCTTTACCTTCATTTTTTTATTGATTTTACGCAAAAAATTCTGGTCGTTGCGCGGTCCGTGGGTAACGCCGCCCCCTACCCAAAGAGGCGACCTTGTTGAGCCATGCCGAGCGCGCCCCGTTCCCTTCTGTTGCCATGGTTTGCGTCCGCCGCCACGGACCTCGCCTCGATTTTTTGTATGGGCGACCGGAGTCCTCCGTGAAGAGAGCATCGAGCTTACCACTTGGTGGACAAGATCAGGATTCCAAGGAACGGCAAAAACCGTTTCCGGTAATTCAATCTCACCCGTCGATTGCCCTTTTTGATTGTAAATTTTTGACTTCATATTTTTAGATGCTAGGCCCTTAGGCGCTAGGCTTTAGGAATTAGTCATGCTAACGCCCAGAGCCTAGTGCCTAATTAATGTCCTCGAATGGTAACAAGCGCGCCGCGCCGCCCCGGCACCGCCCCTTCAATCATCATAAGACGCGTTTCCGGTTCGACTTTAAGCACTCTAAGATTTTTAACGGTCACTGTATTTCCACCTACGCGGCCGGCCATCCGCATACCCTTAGGTACGCGAGTGCGCAACCCCCCTCCGATTGAACCCGGCTCACGCTCGGAGTGCTTTTGGCCGTGGCTGCGCGGTCCGCCGTGGAAGCCGTGCCGAGCGACCACTCCCTGGAAACCCTTGCCTTTGGAAACCGCCGAAACTTCGACCGAATCGCCTTCGGCGAAAACGCTTGCGTCAATGGTATCGCCTACGGCATATGACTCACTGTCACTGAGACGGAATTCTTTCAGGTAACGAAAATTCCCTCGGTCTTTGAGATGTCCTTGTTCGGGTTTTGAAATATTTTTTTTGTGGCGAACACCAAAGCCAATCTGCACCGCCTTATAGCCATCGCGAGCGGGCTCTTTGATCTGCGTTACCACTACAGGACCGGCACTGACGAGCGTGACCGGATGGGCATTGCCCTCTCCGTCAAAAAGCTGCGTCATGCCTATTTTTTTTGCAAGAATAAATTTCATATAACTCAAATTAGGACTACCTTACTATAATTACGCGGCTGGAGCAAACCGCTACTCTTTGACAAGTGCCGTTTGGAGAAAAGGCTCTGTCTGTGGATTACACGAGCTTCACGTCAATGCTTACTCCCGAAGGAAGCGAAAGATTCGTGAGTGCTTCAATAATCTTAGGTGACGGATTCAGAATATCGATGACCCGCTTATGGATCCTCATCTCAAATTGTTCTCGCGCATTCTTAAAGATGAAAGAGGATCGATTAACGGTGTACTTCTTAAGCTCCGTGGGAAGCGGAATAGGTCCGCGGATTTGCGCGTCATAGCGAAGGGCCGTATCAATGATTTGCTTCACTGATGCATCTAGGATCTTGTACTCATAGGCCCGAACTTTGATGCGCAGTTTTTGGACTGGCTCAACAGCCGCTTTGGTTTTTTTGCGACTCGGCTTTTTTTCCTTTTTTTCCTTTGGTGCTTTTACCGCCATTGTTGTAAGGTACTTTCGATTTCGTTCTTATTTAACTACTTTGGTCACAACGCCGGCACCCACCGTCTTGCCTCCTTCTCGGATAGCAAACCGCTGTTGTGCTTCAAGCGCTACCGGAGCGACGAGCTTCACTTTGAACGTAACCGTATCTCCAGGCATAACCATTTCGACGCC
>JAUSIJ010000062.1 GCA_030647855.1 bacterium
TACGCTTCATGACGATAGGTCGGCCCCGGCAGATCGTAGCAGGCCACTAAGTAGTCTGGGCGCAGATCATTGACGATCTTCATGAGCATGGTTGCGAGTCCATAGAGGCCGCCGGTCGGTTCTCCTTTGCTTGAGACAAAATCGGGCAACGCGTGGTAAGCACGATGAAGAATGGCGTGGACATCAAGGAGCACCAGCCGTTTCTTTTTTTGTTTTTCGTTTGGTTTTTTCGGGACTGCCATAATCGATTTCTATAATTCGCTCATTGTGATTAATAAAAGAAAATCGCAGGATCAGGTGACCGCGAGAGAGAAGCTCCGCAACGTGCTCAGGCCATTCAACCACAATGAGATTACCGGACTCTGCTTCTATTTCTTTCCAGCCGAGTACTTTGAGCTCGTCCGCAGAACGCAGACGGTACGCGTCTATATGAATTATATGCGAAAAGCCTTTGCCTTTGATCTTATAAATTTTTTCGATAACGAAGGTGGGACTCGTCACATCTTCCTTGACTCCGAAGGCGGCAATAAGCCCTTGGGTAAAAGTGGTTTTGCCGGAGCCAAGGTTGCCGTAGAGGCCTACCACAAGGGCCCTTTGCTGGCGAACAGCCCCGAGTTTTTTTGCGAATGACCGAGCGAGCCGACGTGTCTCTTCCGCGCTGTGGGTGGTATAGACCGCCATGAGTGCGCCAATTCTAGCACCAAAAAAAGCGCACGGAAAGTTTTTCCGTGCGCTTGGTCGTCCTCGTTATCGCCGCCGCTCGCGTTCACGCCTCGAGAGCCTGTGACCATAGCCGTCGGTCCTGGGGTACTGCCGGTAATCGGCCAGCCCTGAGTAACGGCTGGCATCGGCACTGATACCGACACCGACGCTGCGACTCCACCCGTAGGTGTGTCGCGGCCGTGCGCCCGAATAGTCGCTTGTCGAACGTTCGACAAGGACATCATGGGAGTTGTAATCGGCCTGCAGGCCTGGGCGGTAGTACTGGTAGGACAGGTAATCCTGCCGATACGTCTCGCTCTCAAAGCGAGGCGAGAGCCAGTAATCCCGGCTGCCTTCGTAGTCCTTTGCCGATCGGATAACTCCGATCCCGAAAGGACCCCTCTCTGCCCCGCTTGCCTGCGTGGCACAGCCGACCGAGATGAGCGCAATAACGATGAGCGCGATAATTGTCAGAAACCGTTCCATAGAACAATCTCCTTCTGGGAGAGGCTGGTACCATTACCAAACCTGTCTAGCTCTATTGTAGCATAGCCATATTTTTTGTCAAGGCCCCCCGCTACCCACAACCTCTATATTCTTGGCCACAAAAAACCCGTGGGCGGCGTAAGCCTGCCCACGGGTTCTCATAGAAGGAACGCCTAGTCGCCGAAGTGGTCGTACCACACTTCCATGTCACGGTCGAAGGTAGTGATGTCCTCCGCGAGAAGCGCCTTGACATGAGAGCGCCCGACATGCGAAGCCCCTGGCGGCAACTCGATTGATGAAACCGGCCTGCCGTCCCGAAAGAGGAAAACCTCGTTCGCAATGCGACCATTCCGTAGTACGGTCGGGAACGCTGCCATGGTAAAGGTACCTTGGGTAGTGTAGAGGAAGTTGAGGCTCCGTGCCACTTCGGGGAAGTTCGCTTCCGTCAATGCCACCATCTTTGACTCCTTTCAAAAATATCTATTTTAAGTAGAGCATTTTATAGATTGTTCGTCAAACTAGATTGTATCCCCCTGTGAAGCTCCGCTCCATAACAGCGATGGATCTTCACTTCAGGAACCCATGGTTCCTGACGGCCTATCGGCCTGTTCTCCTCCGCGGGGTAAGAAAGGAATACTTGGACCTTTCGCAAGACTCATTGAGGTTTTTTTCATTAGCTAAGCAAGCGAAGCAAAAACCTCAATGAGTGGACAGTTCCTGTAAGGAAACAACTGGCTGTTTCCCCTTGGCCGTCCCGGCACGGGCTAGGCCGACCCCTTTCGCCTTTATCAAGCAAAATTCCACGACTTTACAGTCACGGAATTTTGCTCAAAAAGCCAAAAAAAGCTACCATTAAAGCATCATGGGTATTATTTTCGACGAGGAAAAGCAAAATAAAAAAATTGAACAGCTACGCAAAGATGAGGAAGAAAATCTGGCCAAATTGCTCTCCGCGCGCCACAATCTTCCCTATCTTGACCTCTCGCCGGTGCCAGTAAACGCGGACGCCCTGCGCCTCCTCTCCGAAGAAGACGCTCTTAGAGCCAAAGTAGCTGTTTTTAACGTAATCGGCAAAAAAATCCAGATCGGCGTCCAATCACCGAACACAAACGAAACCAAAGCGGTCTTAAAAGAGCTCGAAGCCCGCGGTTACCAGCCGATTGTCTACATGGTCTCGACCGAGGGACTGAAAAAAGTATGGGCTCGCTACAAAGACCTCTCCTTTTCTTTTGAAACCAAGGGCGGCGCCCTCAATATCTCAAACGAAGAGATCATCGAATTCTTAAGCAAAGTAAAAAATCTCGGCGACGTAAAAAAAATGATCGAGGAAGTGCTGGCTATGAAAAAGAGCCATCGGATCTCTAAAATTCTTGAGATAATTCTTGCCGGTGCGCTCTCTCTTAAAGCGTCTGATATCCACATCGAACCGGAGGAATCCTATGTGCGCCTTCGCTATCGCCTAGACGGCGTGCTGACCGACATCATTAACTTCGACAATGACACCCACGCCCTCCTACTCTCGCGCATAAAACTCCTCTCTAATTTAAAACTCAACATCCGAGGACAGGCTCAGGACGGCCGCTTTAGCATCAAGGTTGGCGATGATGATATTGAGATCCGGACCTCGGTCCTGCCGGGCGCCTACAACGACTCGATCGTACTGCGAGTACTTAACCCTAAATCGATCTCTGTCCCCCTCGAAGAGCTCGGCATCGAGCCTCGCCTCTTTGCCATTCTCGAGCACGAAATAAAAAAACCGAATGGCATGATCCTCACCACCGGTCCGACCGGTTCAGGTAAAACGACCACCCTCTACGCCTTTCTCAAAAGAATCCACTCGCCGGAGATAAAAATCATCACTATAGAAAATCCGATCGAATACCACCTGCCCGGCATTGTCCAAACCCAGACTGACAGCAAGCAAAAGTATACCTTCGCGGGGGGCTTGCGCTCGGCGCTCCGTCAGGACCCGGACGTTATCATGGTCGGCGAGATCCGCGACGAAGAAACCGCTGAAATTGCGATCAACGCCGCCCTCACCGGCCACCTCGTCTTCTCAACCCTTCATACCAACAACGCCGCGG
The DNA here is from genome assembly GCA_030647855.1 of bacterium. Taxonomy (GTDB): domain Bacteria; phylum Patescibacteriota; class Minisyncoccia; order Phycocordibacterales; family JAUSIJ01; genus JAUSIJ01. Next base: position 3,273 of record JAUSIJ010000062.1, read on the forward strand.
GTTCTTTCCCGCGACTCATCGACCTCGGAGTCAATCCCAAAGTGATCACATCGGCCATCAACATCTCGATGGCCCAGCGACTCCTGCGACGCCTCTGCGAACATTGCAGAGAAGCACTGGCGATTGATGCCAAGGACAATGCCTTATTTGAGAAAATTTTTGCTACGGTTAAGTACAGGGAGGATATCCCGCCGCTCGAAAAGATCTGGCGAGGAAAAGGGTGCGACAAATGCAACTTTACCGGCTATACCGGAAGAGTTGGTATTTACGAGGCCATCCTTACTGATGAAAGCATAGAAAAAATTGTGGTAGAAAATCCGAGTGAACGCGAGATAAAACACGCGACCGCCCATCAGGGCATTCTCGATATGCGCCAAGATGGTTTAATCAAAGTTCTGCGCGGCGTCACTTCCCTCGAAGAACTCGCCCGTGTCATTGATCTCGAAGCGACAGATTAAGCACTAGACAATAAGACGCTAGGAAAACCACTTGGAGGCTTCGCCTCCAAGTGCGAGAATGCTTGAATTTAATCTGCATTTCACCGAAAAACTGCACGATTTCCCTGTTGTGGCAACTCTTGAACTGGAAGCTCCTTCCGCCCTAGATACTTTGAGCCGGCGAGAAGAGGTGCGTATGCCCAAACCACAATAGCTCGCAGCCAGCGAGCTATTTTTTTACATGGACCGCAATTGACCCCCTCCGATAAATGTATCAAACTGCGCATTTAAATTTACAAACAGCAGAGCCAGCGCTAGTATAAAAAAAGAAATCCGCTCGTTCGTAAGAGCGACCGGCGGACCCGTCTCGCCGAAGCGAAGCCGAGGCGGAGAAGTCCAGGGCATAAATCTCTAAGCAATACTTTCAATGCGATGATCAAAAGCCAAGCTTTCCTCTAAGGATAACGCCAGTATCTCCGCCGTAACGGAGAACCAGAATGTCCTCGAAAAAAAGCTAAAAACCTTTCGGCCTATTGCTTAGAGATTTATACTCTGGAATATTGATAGAGCTGTCATCACCTTGGCGCGTTTTAGCTCGTGTTCAGTCTATCACGAAATGAATTTTCTGTCAATGGCACTCTTTCTCCCCTACCGCCTGAATAATGATATTCTTTTCCCATGAAAAAACCGCTAACAAAGGATACCCCTCCCGAAAAAACTGCCGACGTCGAGGCAGACCCGTCTCGCCATGTCGGCGAAGCCGAGGCGGAAAGCAATTTCCTCGACCATACCCTTCGTCCTTCACGCTGGGATGAGTATATCGGCCAGAAAAATATCAAGGAGAATCTCCGCATTCTTCTGGATGCCGCCAAAGAGCGCAACCATCCCCCCGAGCACATCCTCTTCTACGGACCGCCAGGGCTCGGCAAGACGACGCTCGCCCACTTAATCGCCAAAGAAACCGGCGCCCAGATTAAAGTTACCTCCGGTCCGGCAATTGAAAAGGTGGGTGATCTCGCCGCAATCCTTACCAACCTCTCACCGGGCGATATTCTTTTTATAGACGAGATTCATCGCCTTAACCGCACCATCGAGGAAGTGCTCTACCCTGCCATGGAGTCGGGCGCTCTCGACATCATCATCGGCAAAGGTCCGTCCGCCCGCACCATCCAGCTCGAACTGCCTGCCTTTACCCTGATCGCTGCCACCACCCGCGTCGCTCTCCTCTCCTCGCCGCTTCGCTCTCGTTTTTCCGGAGGTATTTTCCGATTGGAGTTCTACACCGAGGCAGAGATCAAAGAAATCATCCACCGATCCTCGAAAATTTTGAAAGTTACGATAGAAGGGTCGGCGGCGGAAGAGATTGCCAAACGCAGCCGCTTCACCCCACGGACGGCCAACTACTTTCTCAAACGGTGCCGCGATTTTGCCCAGATAAAAAAGATGGATCTCACCCGAGAGAATGTCAAAGAAGCACTCACCCTGCTTGGAATCGACGAACGAGGTCTCTCACCTTCCGATCGAAATATTTTGCACACTATTGCGAACAAATTTAACGGCGGTCCGGTCGGCCTCGGCACCCTCGCGGCCTCACTCTCGGAAGAAGAAGCGACCCTCGAAGAGTTTAACGAACCGTACCTCCTGCAGATCGGCTTTCTCGAACGCACTCCCCGCGGACGCACCGTAACAGCGGCCGGCTACAGCCACCTCTCAATCTCTATGCCGGCCCACCTGCAGGAGAAACTCTTATAAATTAAAAATAGGAGAGAAAAGAATAAAAATCGAATTCCACAAATAGAGAAAATCCTCGCACGTTGTGCGAGGATTTTTTTACTGCTAGGAAAGAACTTTTCGGCGGCGCTTGAGGAGAAGCGCGCCAGCGAACGGAAGCATGGCAAGCGCTGATGGCTCGGGAGCGTTGACGAAGGCCAGGCCATATTCGAGTGCGTATTCGCCCTCGAAATGCCCACGCACTGAGGTCGATAGGTTCCAGTTCCACTCGGATCGGTAGTCATCGTACCACTCGGAGTAGTAGATGTTGCCGGACTCCATAATGGCGCGAAGGTCGAGCGTGTGGTCGAACTCGTTTGTGAAATCAGCGAGTTCGACAGTATCCCCTTTTGCCTGCCTGCCCATATTGAGCGATCCGGAGATATTGAGACTGCCGTCGGGGTAGGATTTCTCCTCACCCTTCTCGTCCCACTTCATGCCAGGATAGGTGTTGAGGTTCTCGTTGAGGTAAAAACCTCTCCGATAAACACTCATGCTCGAATTCGTTCCTTGCACCCCGAAGTTGTCCCCGCCTACGAGACCGCTCACATTGACCGACCAGTTGAATCGGGTCGGGTCCTGCCACTCGGTATAGAACTCGGACGACGTCCTTGTGACCTTCTGGTCACTGTGGATGTAGGCAGAGGCGTTTGAAGTGCCGTCCTCCCCATTCCAACCGCTGACGCTGGCGCTCAAGCCCGGTATGCCGAACCCTTTGCCAAAGCCCGGTTGAACCGCGGCCTCGGCGGAGAAAGACAGTAAGAGAACCACGATGACAGCAGCAAAAGAAAAGCGAAGCATGATAGCTCCTTCCATTGAATGGCAGCTCTCGTTGGACACGCGTCCGCCGTATAGCCGCCTCCTATTGATCTTTTCCAAGTGTAGCACACCTAGCCCTTGCTTGTCAAGTGCTTGTGGTTTTTGCCTTAAGTGGCAGAAATCTTTATTTTAAACAACCTCAACGACCGTTAAAAATCTTTAAAAGGCGCTAAATAAAAAAGAGCACCGTATTTCAGATGCTCTATATCTCACAGATTAGTATCCGCAAGATTTCTAACCGGGCTTGCGCACGGCCAGGAAACGGTAGCTGGCACTCCAAAGGCCGTCCCAGTAGTGGAGGCTCAGGCCCCGCCCGACACCGTCCCTGTAGAGGACCGGCACGCAGCGGTAGCCGCCCACCTCACCAACGGAGCCGAGAGCGATGATCGGGTACTTGCACTGCTCTTCGGGGTATTTCTCCCCGAAAGCCAGGAGGTGCTCGATCTTCGCCGGTTCCCACGGGTGCTCACGATCGTCCTCGGTGATGAGGCGGACGCCTTCTTCTGACGAAGGAATGTCCCGGTTAAAGTGGAAGAGTTTGGCTTCCAGTTCCACCGTTCCTTTCCCCTCGATCGGGAAGCGCTTGGCGGTGATGTCGTCGTTGACCCAGTCATACTTGCCGGCTTTGACCATATCGGCAAGCGACCGGTTGTAGTCGATGGTGAGAGTGTCCGGTGGAGCAGTCCTGGGGACTTTCGCCTCCTGTCCATCCACCCAGCAGAGCTCCTTGCGGAGAAATTTCTTGAGTTCCTGTTCCCATACATCACCCTCGTCACCAAGAAGATTCTTCTCGAGTTGATGACGCAGTCCGATGTTCGCTCGGAGCGCGCTTCTGAGCATGGTATCCATGGTCAGAGTCCTTTCTTCCGCACAAAGCGGAGTTTCAGAGAACCTGATAGCGATAGAAGGCACGCGCCTTGCTATACTATCTCTCCTTTAATTCTACCATACCTCATCTTTACTTGTCAAGAGCTTGAACGAGTTTTTGCAACCGCCAGAAAAAAGGGCTATACTGGGCATACTTTTAGCTATGTCAGGTCACAACAAGTGGTCAAAAATCAAAAATAAGAAGGCCGTAACCGACGCCAGAAAAAGTAAGATCTTCGGCAAGATCGTGCGACTCCTCACGGTAGAGGCAAAAGCGGCCAAGGGTAATACAAGCTCCCCGGGCCTTAAAACTGCCATCGAAAAGGCAAAAGAGGTGAACATGCCGGCTGACAACATTCTGCGGGCCATCGAAAAAGCCAAGACGGACACTTCGGTCATGGAGCCGATTACTTATGAAGCCTATGGGCCTGGCGGAACAGCCCTCATTATCGAAGTACTGACCGATAATCGCAACAAAGCGGCAGCAGAGGTGCGCCACACACTTTCAAAGAACGGCTATGAACTGGCGGCTATGGGTGCCGCTACCTGGGCATTCGAGAAAAATGCGGAGGGCTGGCTAGCGAAAGTATCCGTCCCCATTTCCGACGAAGACGGCCAGAAACTCGAAACTCTTATAAGCGATCTCGAAGAGAACGACGACGTGCAGGATGTCTACACAAACGCAGAATAAAATCTAAATAAAAGCATGCGCATAATAGCCATTGATCCGGGATATGAGCGCATGGGGCTCGCCGTACTTGAGCGTATAAACGGCAAAGATTCTCTCCTCTACTCCGATTGCTTCACCACCCCACGGGGAGACTCTCTCCCTGATCGACTGGTTGCCCTTGGGAGCGAGCTCAAGCGAATTATCAAAGAGTATCATCCCTCGCTCCTCGCTACCGAGACGCTTTTTTTTACCAAAAATCAAAAAACGGCGATGCACGTTGCGGAGGCACGAGGAGCCATACTTTATCTTGCCCGAGAAGCCGGACTTTCCGTTCACGAGTTCACCCCTCTGGCAGTAAAGATCGCCGTGACCGGCTACGGACGAAGCGATAAGGGACAGGTTACTGCCATGACAAAGCGACTGATCACGATCAGCAAGGAAATTAAATACGACGATGAGTATGACGCTATCGCCATTGGTATTACCTGTCTTGCTTCACTCGTTCATGCTAAGCACTTAGCCCGCACTTCGTAAGATAGAAAATATCATATCTAGTGAGAGTTTGGATCAATAAAAAAGACCTCGGTAAAAGAGGTCCTGAGAAACGATCTCGAGGGCAGACAAGATCACTTTTTCTTATCGATTCCTTCCAGCCATGATGTGTCCAGGCTGCCGTGTGGCGGTATCTCCATGGATTTGATTTCATCATCCAAGCGTTTGAGTTCACGCCGAGCTCTTTCGCGTTCTGCCTTCGTACGCTTGCCCATTCCCATGGTCATAACCGGGCGTCCTTTACTCACAACCCTGATAATCTTGCCTTGTCGCGCCATCTGATTGTACTTGCCGACATTTGCGAGAAAATCTTTTTCATCTACGACTACTTCCGAGTGAGCTGCTGCAGCTCTCCGGGCTCTTTTCTTGCGGCCCATGTGTAACTCCTGGATAAGAATCTTTTCTGTCCTAAAAGTAGCAAACAAACTACAACCACACAAGACCCCTCCCACCCAAGCAAGACATTACTTCTGCAAAACATTGCAAAGCCCGCAACTGCAAGGTTTTTGCCTTTTGACATTCTTGCGCCGAAGGCGTTAAGGCAAAAAGTTGCGGGCGTCGCATAGAAAAAGCACCCGCTGGGTGTTTTTTCGCGTTTTGCAGAAGCAATGTCTTGCGCCTACTTATCCACAAGTTTTCATTGTTGCATTTCATTTTATATTTGATACAAATAGGTCAATCTAGAGTCGAGCGCCTGCCTACCCCGATAAAAGGCGGCAAACAGAGCTCTAGTAAGGTCGCTTACAAAGCACTTAATTTAATCTTATGGACGAGCTTGAGCCGACGGTTGGCGAAGACAAACTTGAAGAATCGACCGGTTTTGGAGAAGAGAGTGAAGAAGTAGAAGAAGTAGAAGAGGAGGATGAGGAGGATGAGGACGATGAAAAAGAAGCTAGCCCCGGCGAAGAAACAGAGTGATAATCAAAAAACCCCCTCGGGAGAAACCCTCGGGGGCTTTTTTGTTGCAAACACTACTGTGGTTCTACTTTGATGAAGCGGTTACTCCCGATGCGATACACAGCCGCTTCTGTTATTTTGTGAGCCGGATCGTCAATCCTTTTCCCGGACTGAACGTTCTTTATTGCTCCTTGTTCGACGAGTCGGCGATACTCAGCTTTTGATTTGACGAGCTTTTCTCGAAGCAGAATATCGGCAAGCAAGCTCTCTTTCGAAACAGCGACTGCCTGAAGGTCCGGCGGAACCTCTCCCCTCGCGAAGGTCGCGCTAAATGCCTCCTCTGCACCAGCGGCAGCTTTCTCACCGTGGTAAATGGCGGTGATCTCACGCGCCAAGCGCATTTTGGTGTCCTTGGGGTGGAGTTTCCCCGCCGCAAGTCCGGCTTCGATAGCTTTTATTTCCTCGGCCGGAGTGTACGTGCAAAGCTCGAAATAGTTTACAAGCGACGTGTCGGGGATCGACATCACTTTACCGTACATGTCATTCGGCGCATCAGTAATCGAGATATAGTTTCCAAGGCTCTTGCTCATCTTCTCCTTGCCGTCAGTACCAGCTAGAATTTTGGTAGTAAGTACGGCCTGCGGCTCCTGCGGCTCGGGTTGATGCTTCATAACATCGCGGCCCATAAGCATATTGAATTTCTGGTCCGAACCACCGATCTCAAGATCACAGCCTCCGAAAATATGATAAATCATGGCCGAGTCGACGCCCTGGAGCACTGGGTAGAGCATTTCGTGCATGTAGAGCTCTTCGCCTGCCTTGAGGCGATCTTGAAAGAGGTCGCGCTCGATCAATCTGGCATGAGTTATCGTTCGCAGCGTGTACATGAGATTAAAGAGAGTTACCGTCCAGACGCGCTTATGACTGTCGCGGTTAATGATACGCTTACGATCCTCGAGCCATTGTCCGGTTTTTTCAGCCATCGTACCCTGGCCATAATCAGTCACCGAAATATACCAAGCGGAATTTGGCGCCCAATCGTAAAGATTTTCTTCGAGTTTCAAGACTTTGCCGACCTGGGTGAGATAAGTATTTAAATTTTCATGCACCTCGGCAATGCTCACTTCGGGCCGCGCTTTGCTCTTGCCTGTCGGATCTCCAATCTGCGCGGTAAAGTCGCCAATAAGAAAGACCACTTTGCAACCAATGTCCTGAAATTGGCGCAGTTTGCGAAAGACGACAGCGTGGCCGAGATGAATGTCCGGCCGAGTGGGATCAATACCAAACTTTATGATGATATCTTTTGGATATTTGCCTTCGATTTTTTGCTCGAGTTTGCGGCGAAAAACGCCATCCGGGTCAATAAAATCAGCCACACCCCGAGTGAGTAGGTCGGAAATGATTTCTTCCTTTTTCAATACCATGTCATAAATCTAACACAAAACCGTCATATTCTCATCGGTTCATGAATTGTTTAGCCAGAGCGCTTTATCATATTAGTATTGCGTAGTATTCTACCCATTCCTCCGTGCTATAGTGGTACTATTGCGTGGAAATATGAGAAAACGCCGCCTATTTACTAAGCGCCATAAAAACGCCCTCCTCG